>JACZQS010000080.1 GCA_022545625.1 Pseudomonadota bacterium | reverse complement strand
GTGCTTCCCTGCGCGCGGTATTGAATGCAATCGCAAGGGCCGGGGTGGAGTTTAAGGTTGGTGCCGAGCCGAAATTGGCTGCAGTATAAATTGGTAAGTTAAAAAATAGGAAAGCTCGTCATTCCTGGCGGGATGCCGCCCACTTGGCAGGAATCTTATCAAGGAGTCTGACCCTGAGGTATCCCCACAAATTTCATTTGCATAGTACCGACTCCATGTAGATATTTATATGACTTAAAGCATTCAGGATAGCTTTGTTCGATAGTCGGAAATGAGATTGGGCGAGTAACAGGCGTGCCAGAAATATAGTTGAGTATGACGTTCGTTTGCTGGAAGAATTAACCCTGACCTGTTTGGCAATCTGAGTCCGTTGTCCAGCCACGCCAACACACCACAGAATAAATATTGCACAGGCTGCGATGAGACATAGGACCGATCGGCGTTGTAGATTCATGTGTCGGTGTTGGGATAGACACAGTCCGTAATGAACTGCTTTACAATCACGGAAGCCTTCTTCGATTTGCATCCGGGTTTTATAGATCGAGACGATTTGTTTGGGGACGCGCTGGCGTAATGAAAGAGAAGCGACCAGAACCCAGGGTTCGCGGGCTCGTTTTAGCTGGATTTTATTTCTCCGTGATTGCCGTTTTGTTCCAGCGTAGGTCAGTGATTTTCGGTATTTTTTGGCGCACCGGACCAATACGATAATTGCACACAACGGCTGTTTACGTACCCAGTCAACTACGCCTAACCGCCTGGCCACTGTGGTGGCCCTGGGATGGAGTAATTTGGCGCCAAACCAGTCATCCACCCGGTCATGCCAGCGTATAAAATCCCGACTGCGAATACGACCCACCCAGTGCCAGTTGAACTGCTCTTCTAGATATCGGAAAAACGGGGTTCTAAATCCAGAATCGGCCACAATGATCGGTTGGCAGGTCGTCGGTACCATCGTTGCCAATCGATCCAGGAATTGATGCTGAATTTTCCGGTTACCCAGTTTAGAGCGTGGATGGACTTCTTCGTACAATGTGAGTGACCGACCACCCACAGGAATGGCGGCACGTAATAAATGCCATTGTTGATCGGCGCAAAGAGGTGACCAGTCAATCGCGATAATTGCTTCCGGTACCTGCTGCAGGAGGCACCGCGTTAGGGCGCGATAAATTGCAGGGCTCTCCTGATACAAAAACGCATTGGAGAGTAATCGATCAACCCGTTTTATCTTATGTTTATCGTATGCTTTCCCGGTTAGACCTCTGCCCAGTGAGGTCACCGTGGTACGAGCACCATAAACCACAGATTGAACCGTAGCCATGACAGCATCCAGGCGCGTCGCATGAATGGATGGCACTGACTGGTGAAGTAGTTTGTGTAATACTTTGACCGTGTGCATCGGATCCCCCGGAAATTAGACCATTCGGAGGAAAAAATCCGGTGCACATGCTGTTTTAGATGAACTATACGCCTTAAGGTGCTGTTTTTAAATTAGTTTATGTGGGGATACCTCAGGGTCTGACCCCTTGAAGGGGGATCCACCATCCGGCTAGATCGACAGTTGATCTATCTTTTCCTGGGTATATTCGACTTTCAGGTCAGCTATGATGTTATCCAGGTTTGGAATAAAACGCGCCAGGTGATCATCATCGACATTTGACAGTAAATACTGACTCAATCCATCGTCGGAACCCGATTCCATTTTGTCAGGCTCGGCAAGGTAGGCCCGGGGTATATCCTGAATATGTATCCCCAGATAAGGCAGCTCAGCGTCTTTTTCTGGATTGTATATTATCGCTATTCGGGACCTCGCGCCGACAATCGGGGCATCTATTGAGCACATTTCTTCTATCGATATCACTGGCACATGGACACCGCGCCACATGACCACGCCAGGAAACCACCGACTGGAGTCGGTTAGGGCTGTAGGCGTGAAATAACCAATTACTTCGGCGACCGCTGAATTAGGGATCAGTAAGTTGATCGAGGACAGGGGCAACAGCATGCAACGGATTGACTCGGAGTTAACACTCATTTTAGTTTCTCATCCTACCCCGCTATTGCGCTCTGGATATTTTCGATTAACTCTTCTTCCTGATACGGTTTGCCCATGTAATTTGTTACGCCAATCTGCAATGCCCTGTCGCGATGTTTATCACCAGTGCGCGAGGTAATCATGATTATCGGGATCCCCGAGTATAAATTTTCATTTTGCATATGGGTAGCTAACTCAAATCCGTCCATTCGTGGCATTTCTATATCGAGTAGCATAACATCGGGTTTAACCTCTTCGAGTTGCGAAAGTGCATCAATCCCGTCCTTGGCGGTTACCACCTGGTAGTTATTTCTTTCCAGTAATTTACTCGCAACACGGCGCATCGTAATCGAATCGTCTACTACCATTACGATTCGTTTTATTTGATCGCTTACAATGTCGCCATCCGACTCGCTGCTATAAACAATATTGACTGCACTGCTCGCGCCGTGCCTTACAACACCATTGATATCGAGAATTAATACGACGCTGCCATCGGCCAGGATGCTGGCACCCGAAATTCCCTTTACCTGGCTCAACTGCTTACCTAGGGCCTTTACCACGATTTCTCGGTTACCGAGTATTTCATCGACATGCAAAGCTACACGAACATCGCCGGACCGGCCTAAAATCACCGGCTGCTTCGATTGCTCGTCGTCGGCATTGAAGTGATCCTCGGCACCAACCAGTTTACTTAAATAATGCAGGGCGAAATGTTGTCCCCCATATTCGAGCTCGGGTTCATCGTCCTGGTAAAGCTCGACCAGCTTATTGGTTTCTATACGGTTAATGCCCTCAATATTAATCAATGGAATCGCGTAGGACTCGCCACCGGTTCTAACCAGGATGGCCTGGTTGATCGACAGGGTGAACGGAAGCCTGGCGACAAATGAAGCTCCCTGTGGGCTGGTTTCAATCTGTAACGTCCCCCCCAGTTGCTTGATTTCAATATCGACTACATCCATACCGACACCACGACCATATAATTGGGTAACATGCTCGGCCGTACTAAACCCGGGTTCCAGGATAAACTGCACGAGATCACTGTCGGTAACGCTATGGCCCTTTTTCATCAGCCCCAGTTTTAAAGCGCGGCTTCGAACCTTCTCGAGATTTATACCGGCACCGTCGTCGCTTACCTTGATCACGACATCGGATCCATCACGGGTAATATCGATGGTTATTACGCCGATTTTGGGTTTACCATTCTTGACGCGATCGACGGGTGTCTCGATACCATGAGATATCGCATTACGAATAATATGCTCGAGCGGTGCGATCATTCGGTCGAGCACCTTGTTATCAACCTCGTTTTCTTCACCGGTAATCACCAGTTTAGCTTTCTTGCCTAATTCCTGGCTGCTCTGGCGAACCAATCGACGAAGCCTGGATGACAGGCCCGTGAACCTGACCATTCTACTTTTGATCAATCCGTCGTGTAAGTCGGTATTAACACGCGCCTGCTGCAGCAATAGGGTTTCAGAATCCTTCACCTGATCGCCCAATACCGCCTGCAAGCTGGATAGGTCATTAACACTCTCACTGAGAGATTTCGAAAGCTCCTGGATCAGCGTATAGCGATCCATCTCCAGCGGATCAAAGTCGCCGGGAGTCTCGGTATTGACCCGATGACTAAAATGGATTTGCGCATCGGTTTCAGCTTCCAGGCTGCGCAACTGGTTTTTCAGTCGATTGATAGTTTGATTCAGTTCTCCAAGGTAGGAACCCAGACCCGACACCTGTTGCTCCATGCGAGCGCGATAAATACTGACCTCACCGGCAGAATTGACCAGATTGTCGAGCAATTCAGCACGTACTTTAATGACTTCCTGGGCCTGTCGTTCCTGTCCGGCATTGTCGTCATCGGTAAAATTATCACTATCACTTTCGGTATCTTCTCTACGCCTTGACGCCCGCCTGTCGTGCTTACCCTGTCGGCGGGTTGGGATGGGAGCCGGATCACCAGTCTGCTCTGCCTGGCTTCCACCGCCACCACGACGCATTGCCTTGAGCAACTGAATCTGGTCTGCCGAGTCACTCGACGACCGGTTTTCACTGGCCTGATCCACCTGTTTGTGCAGCAGGTCGAAACTATCCCGCAAGAGTTCGACCAGGCTATCATTTTTCTCCAGGCGTCCATCCATTACCTGGATGAACACGGATTCAAGTTCATGACTTAAATCACCAATCTGGTGTAGCTCGGCCATTTTTGCGCCACCTTTCAAAGTATGCAGGTAGCGCTGTAATTCCATCACTGCGGAATAATCATACTGACCATCATCGTCTGGTTTTTGCTCGGCCCAGTCGTGCAGGGTGCGATCGATCATTTCAAGCAATTCTTTCGCTTCATCGACGAAAATCGCCAACAGCTCATTGTCCTGCTCGATCTCCGGTGAATCATCCATCATCGTCACCGTGCTGATAAACTCACCGGAGGGCTGGTCAGCATCGGCAGGAATTTCCAGGGCATGATGCTGCAGGTCTTCGGCTAATGCGATCAGTCCTGTTATCAAATCTTCTGGTACCAGTGGCAGTTGGCGGGTTTCGACCAGCTCTTTAGTCATAGCCCTGAGCGCCTGATAGCCCTGGCGAAAAAGTTTTATGGCATCTTGATCAAGCGTCGTGGATTGCGAAAGCGCGGCTTTCATCGGTTTTTCCATCAGGCTGGCTAACTCGCCAATGCTACCTATGTCGGCCGTTCGCGATGCGCCATGAATGGTGTGCAGTGCGCGATAAAATTCTTCGCTGGGAATCAGTTCTTTTGATTTTTTACAAAGGTCAAGCGCGGATTTAATTGTGCCCAGGTGCGCTTCAACCTCTTGTTGGTAGATCGTCAGCAGTTCCGAATCAAACGACAGGCCAGTCGGCGTGTCCGCTTGTGGACTACTGGGCACACCCTCCCCTGCCTCTATTCCAGGCATCGGGTCCTCTGTCGCCAGTGCTAAAGGGTCAGGGGGGTCCTCCTCCGATGGCGTTGCATCGTCAGCATCCTGATCGGCCATCCCATCACTAGTGATGGCCTCAGGATCGACAGAGGTGTCAAAATCAATCGAGGCGCCAATATCGATAGAGGTCTCGAGCGCCTCCAGTTGCGGGTCTTCTGCAATCATCTCGACTTCGATACCGTCATCTTTTCCGACTTCGATAGCGTCATCTTCGGCATCGATGATTCGATCACCAGGAGACCCGGTGATTACTTCCATTTCACCGGTGCGCTCTATCATTATCTGCCCGGCATTGAACTCCGCGAGTGCCCTCGCCAACCCCCGCAGATAGGGGATATTTAGCGTCGGTTTCTGGTTGGTTTTGAGTTCGACGACCAATTCATTCAATGCGAATGCTGCCTGTCCTACAGCATCGATTACTTCATCCCGGGGTAAAATCGATTTTTCGATGATACGATTGAGTAGCTGCTCATAATCTGCTGCAAACTCGGCGATCTTAACTGCACCCACGAGCCGACCACTTCCCTTAATGGTGTGAAATGCGCGACGGATATTCTTAATCGCATTTTCATCCTCTGCATGCAATAGCCAGTCCTGATGCAAACGATCGACATTGACTGCCTCTTCCTCGACCTCTTCCAGAAAAATCTCCAGTATATCGGGATCACTTCCAGGAATTAGAACTTCGTCATCCTCGCCAACAGTTACTACCTTTAATGGTCCATCACCCCGGATAGTCTCACCTGCTGAGGTATTCCGCTCATCGACCCCGGATATTTCAACATCAGGTTGAATCGATTCAATGATCGCGGTCTCTAAACTTGCCAGTTCCTGACTAGTATCATTGATCAGCAGGCTGTAGTCCTCGGCTTTGACCGGCCCGGATGATTCTGTCACCGAATCCGCAGACTCGTCCGATGCGCTAGCCTGGGCAACATCGACAATTTCGATACTTTCATCTATAACGGCCTTCTGCGATATTTCGTCGCCCACCGGGATATCATTTTCGGAGGTATTATCATCGTCCAGGATTACCAGTGCATCGGCTTCGCCGGGTGGGGTTGCTTTCGAAAGTACACTTTGAAGTTGCGCATCGGCAAAATCCAGAATACTGTCGGCGTCGAATCGTCGTTCCCCCAACGCCTCCAGGTAATATTCGAGGCTGACGACCACTTGCGATAATGCGTCGAGGCGAACCGTATCCATAAACTCAACAATATCGTGCGCCTTCAAATATTGAACCAGGCCATCAACTACCGCCACTGCCCGCTGCTTGTCGAGCAACATCATTCCACCTCTCATTTCCTCCATCAAGGTAATGCATAGATCTATATTTTCGCTTCGCGTGGGGTCGTTCAAGAAATCAAGAATTGCGCCCTTGGTTTGTTGAATATCATCGAGCGCCGCGGTAATTACCGCGCTAAGCATACTATCCAGTTCGAAGTCTTTTGACACATCCGCTTCCGAATCAGTCTGCTCATCATCCAGCGACTGTCGCTTTTGCATCAGGTCAAGCGCATGTTCAACCTGGATTAGTTCGGCGGCCATCGACAACAACCTCTCCTCGGTGTCCTGTTGATCTCCGTCTAAAATTTCATTCACCGAGATAATTTGCGATTCGATCAACTGGCGCTGCTGACCGAGACCAATCATCGCCAGCGTATCTGATATGGTATGCAGCTCCTGGGGAATATCCTTGAGCAACTCGACATTAGGCGGATCACTGTTGACATAGATCTCGAGGGTTGATTTGACCGACTCGATTTCGGTTTTCATCGCTTCGGCTACCGTCTTTAATAGCTCCTGGTTAAGTCCGGCGATATTATCGAGCAGCTCGCTGCGACTCGCTTCGCCAGGCAAAAATTGCTCTAGCCGATAGGCAGTCTTGATCGCCTGGGCTTTGGGTCCGTCACATGCCGGCTGCGCTATGTAATAAAGATAATTTTTGATCAGATCAACGGGTTGTCGCTGCAATAGCCCTCGTTCCCCGATGATCAGGATCACACGGAACAGGGCGTCCACCTTGCCCAGCAAATTTTTAACCGATACGCCTAGCTCTAGTTGCTGGCGAGATACCGATTCGATCAGGGCACCGATGACCCACCATATTCGCGCGACCTGTTCTGAATATGACTTTTCTTCGAGGGTTTCGCAAACCTTTTCCAGCCGTCTCAGATTATCTTCGACCGACTCTTCCTTGATAATCTTGAGCAGGGCATACTGGTAAACAGGACGTAATTTTTTAGCCAGCAGTTTCGACGCCTGGTTACTGCGCTTATCAATTGCTTCGGCCACAGCGCCATCCGAATGCATCGAAAGATCTGGCAAAAAGAGCAGTTTTTCAGAAAATAAATCTTCGTCTTTTACCGAACGAATATCATTCAGCAACGGTAAAATCGCGATCGGAATATCCCGGTGACCCGACTGTATGTGCTCCAGGTAGTCGGGCAACTGCAATACCGCCCGCGATAAAACTTCCAGCGTCGGATCATCCCGCTCTTTTTTGTGCTGAATAATAAAATCGGTTAACGACAGCATTTCTTCGGTCAACATAGCCGCGCCATATTGCTCGACCATCACCAATACACCCTGAACTTCCCCGAGTCGCTGCTGGACCGGCGCCAGCAATTCTGCATCGCCGTCTTCAATAAATAATTTAAGGTTGGTTTTTATCTCAGACAGATGATCGTCTATGGATTTTTTAACCCAATCCAGAGCGCCATGCTTAATCGATGTCTGCTGGAAAGTCATCTATAGAGACTTGGAGCCTACACTGTCTGGTACCAACCCGTCGTCTTCCATACCCGGCAATTTGAAACCCGCAACCGACTTTCGCATTGCATCAACCATGCTTGAAAGCTCGCCGACAGAACCCGAAGCCTGCCCCGAACCCTCGGATGTTTTGAGTGTAATTTGCTGAATCACATTCATAGATTCGGTGATTTCGACACCCTGTGATGCCTGCTCCTTGGTGGAATCGGCAATTTCGAGAATTCGTTGCGCTAAATTCATCGATACCTGTTCTATTCGATCCAGAGCGCTACCCGCATTTTCAGTTAGCTTTGCGCCTTTAACAACGTTAGCGGTACTTTGTTCCATTGACACGGCCGCTTCGCTGGTATCGGTCTGGATGGTTTTAACCAGCACCTCTATCTGCTTGGTAGCATTACCGGTACGTTCGGCGAGACGCTGCACTTCATCCGCAACAACCGCAAACCCGCGACCAGCTTCCCCTGCCATTGAAGCCTGGATGGCCGCATTCAGCGCGAGAATGTTAGTCTGGTCTGATATCTCGGTAATTAGATTTACGATATCACCAATTTCCTGCGAGCTTTCACCCAGTCTTTTGATACGTTTAGAGGTCTCCTGAATCTGCTCCCGAATGGTTTCCATTCCAGCATTAGTCTGACGTACGGTTTCGCTACCATCATGGGCGATACCTACCGATTTTCGTGCAACCTCTGCTGAATCACTCGCCTTATCTGAAATCTTTGACATCTCCCGGGAAATTGCAGTAATTGCCTCACTAGCCGAAGTTATCTCCTTGGCTTGAGTGATACTCGCCTCTTCCAGCTGTCCAGTAGTGTTTTGGGTCTTACTCACTGCACTGCCTACCTGCACGGCAGTCTTGTTAATCGTAGCCACCAGGTCACGCAGGGCATCGATAGAATAGTTAACAGAGTCCGCTATTGCGCCGGTAATATCCTCGGAAACCGTGGTA
>JACZQS010000079.1 GCA_022545625.1 Pseudomonadota bacterium | reverse complement strand
GACGCGGTGGGAATAATCACGATACGGGCTTTTTTGCCCCCACACAACCTGGCAAAACGCTTTAACACCCTGAGTGAGCCCTGACGCTCTTCGGCGCCACCGATAGGAATCACGTAACCACGGGTGTGACCATCCTGTTTCGGAGAGGGACTCATTCCTCAAACAAACCTTTAACCAGCTGTTCGCCCTGCTTAACATGCCAGACACCATTCACCATTACGCTCTGGATGCCATGGGAATCATCTAACACCAGCAGGTCGGCATCAAAGCCAGGATCGATTCGGCCTTTACGATGAAATTTGAGCAGGTCGGCGACATTACTCGTCATCAACGGCAGGATCGACGCCATCGGCAAATCCATATCGAGCATTGCCTTGAAGGTAATCGCCAGCGCCGAAGATTTGGCAAAGTCCATTTCCAACATCTCACCCTGGGCATCGAATTTCGGCAGGCAGCCACCACCATCGGAACTGATGGTCAGCTTTTGTGGGTCAAAGCCTTTTTCAAGATAACGGGCGGCAGCCTGTTCGGCAGACCATCCAGCGTCGTTACTGTCGGCAGGATATGCAGTCATATCGACAGTACATCCACGCGCGGTCAATTCGCAGGCCTCTTCAAACAGCGCCTTGTTTCGATTTACATGGGTTGGATTAAATACGCGGGACGGGATTTCGCTTTGCTCCAGGCAATCGCGAATCATCGACAGCCTTCGCTCGCCATCACCGAGATGAAAATGCACGATACCGGCTTTGCCGGTCATCAGGCCCGCGACATAGGCCTCGCTGGCCAATCGCAATATCTCGTCTCTTGTCGGTTGGCTCGATCGATGATCGCTGAGGGCCACTTCGCCAACACCGATCACTGGTTCCAGATTCACAATATCGCTACGCACCGATTCTGTCAGCGTGGTCGCAGGCAGGTGATACCCTCCGGTGTAACACCAGGCCGATAATCCTTCCTCGCGCAATCCCATCACCTGGGTCAATAGCGTCTGCGTGTTACGGGTCAGGTCATCGGTACCGAGCAGTCCCACCACGCTAGTCACTCCTGCCCGGGTAAACTGACTCAGAGGTGGCGGCGGCACCCGCGTCGAAGGTCCAGCTTCGCCTCCACCGCCGGTGATATGGGCATGTGCGTCGATAAATCCCGGGATCAACCTGGCGCCATCCAGATCGGTAATTTGTACCGATAGACTATCGTCAAATTGTGGAACCCGTTCTCCGAGATAGACAATTTTACCGACGCAAATCAGAAGGTTTTGGATGCCCAGTGACCGGGGTGCATATACTTCAGCGTTGGTGATCAGTTCGAACATGAGACCTGTTGCCTGATTGAAAGGCAGTATCTGCAAAGCGGGGTATTTTAAAGTAAGCCAGGATAAAATGCCGCTACAATTTGCGGTTTCCCCGGATCAAATGTTAGAAGTCGCAATAAGAAACCCTGACTGCTGACGGCATTACCCGCCAAAAATGCCGGATGTTATCGCATCTCTGCAATTATTATCAGTTCAGGCTGATTTGTGATTGTTCCATCCGAAACTGCGTGATATAAACATTTCCCCGCACACTAGTGCCCTTTCAAGGTGATATTGTCATGTTCAGCGCTCCCCTGATGTTTCGCGACAAGGAGCAGCAGTGAACCAGCAAAGTATTTCAAGAACAGGGGGGCAGGTCCTGATCGAAGCGCTGAAAATCAATGCTGTCGATCGAATTTTTTGCATCCCCGGTGAAAGTTTTCTCGCCGCGCTCGACGCACTGTATGACAAACCCGAAATAGCACTGACGATTTGTCGCAATGAAGGCGGTGCATCATACATGGCCGAGGCATATGGCAAGCTCACCGGCAGACCCGGAATCTGTCTAGTCACCCGTGGTCCGGGCGCCACTAACGCAAGTTGCGGGTTGCATGTCGCGATGCAGGATTCGACACCGATGATCCTGCTCATCGGCCAGATTGCACGAAAAGATCTGGATCGAGAAGCGTTTCAGGAGATCGACTACCGTCGCATGTTTGGCCAGGTCGCTAAATGGGTAGCCCAGATCGACGATGCCAGCCGAATCCCGGAGTACCTGAATCGCGCATTTGCCACAGCCACCAGCGGACGCCCCGGACCGGTAGTACTGGCGCTACCCGAAGACATGCTCACCGACATTACCGATGCTGCCGACGCGAATCCCTGGCAACCCGTAACCATCTATCCGGCAACCGCAGATATTAAAAAGGTGATTAAAATACTGTTGAAATCAAAAAAACCGATGATTATCGTCGGCGGTAGTGGATGGAGCGAAGCGACCCGTCTGGGCTTACAGGAGTTTGCCGAAAAACTGGCTATCCCGGTGGTCAATTCGTTCCGCTGCCAGGACTATTTCGACAACGAACATCCGAACTATGTTGGCGACCTCGGCCTCGGCGTCAACCCGGTGCTTAGCCAACGTATCCGTGACGCCGATACCCTGCTGGTTATCGGTGCACGTCTGGGTGAAATGACCACCAGTGGTTTTCAATTGATCGATATTCCAAATCCCGGGCAAACTATGATTCATGTTCATGCGGGTGCCGAGGAGCTGGGGCATATTTACCAACCCGACCTGGCGATCAATGCCTCCTCGTCTGCTTTCATCGATGCTCTCAAGGACTGGAGCCTGAGTACACTCCATAGTGAGGCAGAAGGGTTACCGCTTAGACTGGATCGACAGGCTTTCGAAGACTGGAGTGCGTCGATCCATGTTAAGGGACCATTACAATTTTCGGAAATTATTAAAACCGTGCAAACCTCGACCGGCGATGACACGATCGTTGCCAATGGCGCCGGCAATAATACCAGCTGGCTTCACCGCTTTTATCGTTTTCGCGAGTATAAAACGCAGCTCGCACCAACCAGCGGTACTATGGGCTACGGGGTCCCAGCCGCAATTGCGGCGAAACTGATATATCCCCACAGAACAGTGGTTGCGTTCGCTGGCGACGGTGATTTCATGATGAACGGTCAGGAGCTGGCAACGGCGATGCAATACGGGGCCAATATTATTATTATTGTCGTCAATAATGGTATTTACGCGACGATTCGATTGCATCAGGAACGCGATTATCCCGGGCGCGTTATCGGTACAGACATGGTGAACCCGGACTTTTGCGCATTGGCCCGGGCTTATGGCGCCCATGCCGAACTCGTCACCAGTACCGGCGAATTTAAGCCCGCATTCAAACGCGCGATATCGGCCAATAGCCCGGCCCTGATCGAGATTAAAATGGACCCGGATATTCTGTCGCCGACTGCCACGGTAGAGTCATTGCGTAATAGATCTCAAAAATGATTGTCTATGGGAGGTTTGAATAAATCAGGTCTCCCAGATGTATTACTCCATCCAGACCCGGGAAGCGGAATTATCAATGGTTATCATCGAAAATTATATTTATAGTATACTTCGCCTGAATCACCGCACCCCCGAGATAACTTGCTGAAAACAATGAACATTGATCAACTCCTGAAAGAAAGCTTCCATCTTCTCGGCCTGGGAATGGGCGCCGTATTCATCATCTTAATTTTGTTAATTGGCATTATTACGCTGGTATCCAAACTGGTTCCCGAAGAACTGCCTGTTGAAGCAGCACCAACCCGGAATTCCTCAACCCCGGTCGATAATCAGCACATCGCCGTGATCCAGGCAGCTGTCCACAAATTCAGAAAATCCCGCGGCAGCTAAGCGCCAACAGGAACCAAGCCATGACCCGAGCCCTATTACTCACTGACCTGGTATTGCGTGACGCCCCGCAGTCGCTTTTAGCCACACGCATGCGCACCGAGGACATGCTGCCGATTGCCGAAAAACTCGACAAGGTAGGTTACTGGTCGCTCGAAATCTGGGGCGGTGCAACCTTTGATGCCTGCATCCGGTTTCTCGGCGAAGATCCCTGGGAGCGCTTGCGATTACTTAAGGCGGCCATGCCAAATACACCGATGCAAATGTTGCTGCGGGGCCAGAATGCCCTTGGATATCGCCACTATGCCGACGACGTGATCGAGGCATTTGTCGAGCGTGCTGCAGTCAATGGCATCGATGTATTTCGTATCTTTGACGCGATGAACGATATGCGTAATCTGCAGACCGCGATCAAGGCGACCGTCAAGGTCGGCAAACATGCACAGGGCGCGATGTCCTATACCCTGAGTCCAGTACATAATATCGAGTTCTGGGTCGACATGGCAAAACGCCTGGAAGACTTGGGAAGCGACTCGATTTGCATTAAAGATATGGCAGGGTTGTTAAAACCCTATGTCGCGGAAGAGCTGGTTAGTAGAATCAAGGAGAACTGCAAGCTACCGCTGTCCATGCATTGCCACGCCACCACCGGATTATCTACCGCGACCTACCTGAAAGCGATAGAAGCCGGTATCGACATGCTCGACACCTCGATCTCGTCGATGAGCCTGACATACGGGCATTCAGCGACCGAAACATTTGTCTCGATAATGGAAGATACCGATCGCGCCACCGGTCTGGACATGGACCTGCTGGAAGAAATATCGCTTTATTTTCGCGACGTGCGCAAAAAGTACGCTGAATTCGAAGGCTCACTGAAAGGCGTTGACCCACGCATACTCATCGCCCAGGTCCCCGGCGGCATGCTCACCAACCTGGAAATCCAGTTGCGCGAACAAAACGCCAGTGACAAGCTCGACGCGGTGTTAAAAGAGATCCCCGCGGTACGCAAGGACCTGGGTTACGTACCACTGGTGACACCAACCTCGCAAATAGTCGGGACCCAGTCGGTACTCAATGTACTCAGCGGCGAACGCTACAAGACTATCAGTAAAGAAACCGCCGGGGTGCTTAAGGGCGAATACGGTGCGACAGCGGCCCCGGTCAACGCTGAATTACAGCAACGCGTGCTCGATGGTGCTGAACCGATTACCTGTCGTCCTGCAGACTTGATCAAGCCGGAAATGACTCGCCTGACAAAAGAATTAAGAGCTCTGTCGAAAGATGAGGGTTTCGATCTAAGTGAAAATGAAATCGATGACGTGCTGATTTATGCACTATTCCAGCAGGTTGGCGTCAACTACCTTAAAAACCGCAACAACCCGGACGCGTTTGAACCGGTGCCCGGAAGCCAGGCTGAAATCTCTACCGTGGCTCCTTTGACCACAGCAACTGCTTCAGATGCGATTGCAGAAAGCTACCAGGTAATTGTCAATGGTACGCAATACGATGTCCTGGTGGCCCCCGGTAGCGGCGATATCAGCCATATCGCGCCAGCAGCTGGCGCCAGCGCCCCGGTGGCAGCGGCCCCTGCTCCTGCCGGCCCGGGCACTAGTATCAAAGCCCCGATGGCTGGCAACGTGATCGATATTCTCGTGTCGGTTGGTCAGCAGGTCGCCGATGGTGACCCGATGATAGTGATTGAAGCGATGAAAATGGAAACTGAAATTCGCACTGATGTGAGCGGATCGGTTCAGTCGATCGCGGTCAATCGGGGTGACGCAATCCGAGCCGATCAGGTTCTGATGACCATCGGCTAATGGAACAGGGCCTGTTACAGCTCTGGGCGTCAACCGGTCTCGCCAATTTTACCCCCGGGCAGGTAGTCATGATCGCTGCCGGCGCTCTTTTAATCTACCTTGCGATTGCCAAGGGGTTTGAACCGCTACTATTGATTCCAATCGGATTTGGCGGTGTTCTCGCCAATATTCCGGTTGCCGATATTGCCGGCCCCGATGGATTGCTCGGCATTCTCTACCACTCCGGCATCGAATCCGGCGTCTTTCCACTGCTGATCTTCATGGGGGTCGGGGCGATGACTGACTTCGGACCACTACTCGCCAGGCCCAGCCTGATAATTTTAGGCGCCGCCGCACAATTCGGCATCTTTTTCACGCTGTTTGGTGCGGTCGCAATGAACCTGATTCCCGGCATGGAATTCAGCCTGGCAGACGCTGCCGCGATTGCGATCATCGGTGGTGCTGACGGTCCGACCGCGATTTACGTGGCGTCAAGACTGGCACCCGATCTACTCGGTGCTATCGCGGTAGCCGCCTATTCCTATATGGCACTGGTACCTATCATCCAGCCACCAATCATGAAATTGCTGACCACCGAAAAAGAACGTCAAACCAAAATGACCCAGTTGCGTCATGTCGGCAAACTGGAGAGAATACTTTTCCCCCTGACCCTGCTACTGCTCACAATCCTGCTTCTGCCAACCGCAACACCGCTGGTCGGCATGCTCTGTTTCGGTAACCTGCTAAAAGAATGCGGTGTCGTGGACCGTCTTAGCAATACTGCCAAAAATGAATTGATCAACATTGTCACCATATTTCTCGGTCTCGCGGTGGGTTCGAAACTGGCCGCGGATAAATTTCTCACCACCGAAACCATCGGCATCCTGCTACTCGGCATGGTCGCCTTCTCAATTGGTACCGCGGCAGGCGTAATCATGGGCAAAATCATGTACCGGGTTACCGGCGGTGCTGTGAATCCCCTGATCGGTGCCGCCGGTGTTTCCGCAGTGCCGATGGCAGCACGGGTAGCGAATAAGGTTGGGCTGGATGCCAACGCGCATAACTTTTTATTGATGCATGCGATGGGGCCAAATGTGGCCGGGGTTATTGGTTCCGCGGTGGCGGCCGGGGTATTGCTGGCTATTGTGGGTTAGCCTCTATTGGCTCTTGCATTTCTTTATATACGACCTCAATTCTGAAATTAAATTTATACCGCCTCGCATCAGCGGCGCAACTTCGCTGGGGCCGACTGAATGCGATCGTTATGCGCAACTCTGATAGGTACTTCCTTAGTCATTTACAGGCTCCTTGAATCTGTCCAATGGAATCTCAGCAGCGCCTGTTATTTCAACCAGGAGCTTAGGGTTGTAAAGTCGGGAGACCTCAACGGTTGTTGTAACTGGATATGGTGGGGTGAAATAACGAGTTCGTATATGGCCTGTGCCCATGAATTCATCGATGTTGGTTACGTGATGCGTCAACGTGTATATGTCCTCCATGCGACCGCCAAAACTCGATAGAACAGACTTAATATTCTCAAGAGTCTTTTCTACCTGAATTTCAATGTTGCCTTCGCCTACAACATCGCCATCAGCATCGAGTGCAACCTGACCTTTTAAATGGACAATTTTTCCGCTGCCTTGAACTACAGCTATTGAAAATGCACCAAATGGTTTCCACACTCCATCGGGATTAAAGCTATTTATAGACATCTAACAGATCCCTCCTGGTTGCATTATTACGCCTTAAGCATGCGCGCGAACGCGTCGCTTGGCTTAACTTGTTATATGATTTTTCTATTTGTAGTGAACTGCCAGCCATATTGTTTCCGTGTTTGGTTTTGTCCATGTCACTTTATGCTTAGTGTGAGCCGGTATATTAAGGTGGCTTCCTGAAACTAAATGTACATCATCATTGTTTTCGAATGATAGTTTTGCTTCGCCTTTTAGCACGATGACCCATTCATTGTCATCTTGATCATACCAACCTGCTTCTGGGGACGAATGCCCTTTAGAGATAATTCTCTCTATTCTGATATTTTCTCCCTGAATTATTTCAGAGAACACTTCCTTACTGATATCTTCGGGGAGTGATTCAAATAAATTTCCAATATCAATGGTCATTCTTCACTCTTATTGCACATAACAGCCCGATTAGGCCGCAACTTGCGACCTATCCATTTTTGATAAAAAAGCATTATCTTTCATTTCCTTAACTTTAAATCCCCTAAATTCATAATCATTTCAATAAGTTATCACGTATACAGAGTTGATTCCATGTCAACCCACCAGGCCTGGCTTTGAGTAATATCATGGATATCTCCCGTCTAATTCCTTGGGTTCAAGCACTCCAGCAGGCCATTGGCTTCGAACCCATAAAGGGCGGAGGCTCATTCCTCCTTACCCCCGTCCAGACCAATCTAGCCCAATATGAAAAACCTATGTAAATAAAGGCTATTAGAACATATTCTGTCTAGTGCTGTCCAAACCAATATGATACAATCCGTACACGAACCGTACACCAATCCGTACACCGATTATGGCTAAGACAGTTAAGCAGCTCAAAGATTTACAAATAAGACGATTCACGAAACCCGGTGCATATCCAGATGGTGAGGGTTTATATCTCCAGGTTCGCGATTCAGGCGCAAAGGATTGGTTCTATCGATATGAGGTTGCAGGGAAAGGACGAAGGAAAGGTTTAGGAGCATACCCCACAGTATCGCTTGAGGCTGCCCGAGAAGTTGCGCATGAATGCCGTGTGCTTAGAAAGAAGGGTATTGATCCTGTCGAACACTTTCAGAGGCTTGAAGTAGATAAAAAGCTAAAGGAGAAAAAGGGTCTGACATTTAAAGAGTGTGCTGAAGCCTACATCGAATCCCGTAAAGCGGAATGGAAGAACGAGAAGCACCATTATCAATGGAACCAGTCTCTTGAAGCCTACGCATATCCCACGATTGGAGAGCTATCAGTTCAGGATATTGATTTAGGGCTTATTCTGAATGTACTCGAACCTATTTGGCGTACAAAGACAGCAACAGCTTCCAGGGTGCGCCAGAGGATTGAGGTAATACTGGACTGGGCTAGGGTCAGGCAATACCGTGAAGGGGAGAATCCTGCCAGGTGGAGAGGTCATTTGGACAAGCTCTTACCATCACCCAAGAAGATTCAAAAGGTCGTACATCTACCCGCTATGGATTATAGAAACGTACCACCTTTCTAT
>JACZQS010000349.1 GCA_022545625.1 Pseudomonadota bacterium | reverse complement strand
ACAGGTTAGTGTTAATCCATGTCAAATACAGCGCTTGAAGATTTCAAACCCTCGCAAATTCAACAGGAAGAGTTTTCCAGGATGGTTAGTTCGCGCCGTTCGGTGCGCGCCTTTTTACCCGACCCGGTTGATCAGAGGTTGATTAGCAAAATATTTGCGCTCGCTGCTTCAGCGCCTTCCAATTGCAATACCCAACCCTGGCTGCCCCATGTTGTGTCGGGCGCCAAACGTGACTCGATGCGCGATGCGTTGATGAAATCCATCGGCGAAGGCGATCATCAGCTCGATTTCCCCTACGAGGGAAAATACTATGACGTTTATCGTCAGCGGCAACTGGAAATTGGTATCATGCGGTATCAGGCGATCGGTGTGACGCGCGAGGATACATCCGGAAAACGCCAGGCTTTTTTGCGCAACCTGGAGTTTTTCGGTGCGCCGCATGTGGCATTTATTTTCATGCCGGACTGGGCGGATATCCGTGAGGCGGTCGATGTCGGTATGTATGCGCAGACCTTGATGCTGAGCATGCACGCGCATGGGATCAGCAGTTGCCCGCAAACGATACTTGGCTACAACGCCGACGTGGTACGGGAGCAGCTTGATATCGATCCGAGTGAAAAGTTATTGTTTGGCATTTCGTTTGGCTACAAAGATAAAACCAGCCCGGAAAACCAGGTTCACCCTTCACGCGCGACGCTGTCTGAGTCGACCCTTTTTTACGAATAACTGCTTCGGTTAAAGGTAATTACCATGTCTGAATATCAAGCTCCCCTCAGGGATATGCATTTTGTCATCAATGAACTGGCAGGACTCGACACCCTCACCGCATTGCCGGGCTATGAAGATGCGACACCCGACATGGTCGATGCGATCCTCGAACAGGCAGGGGTACTGGCGAACGAGGTTTTTTCTCCGATCAATTATTCGGGTAATGAACACGGTACATTTGTAGAGGATGGCAAGGTGGTCAGCCCACCGGGTTTTGCCGATGCCTACCGTCAGTTTGTCGAAAACGGTTGGCAGGGGATCGGTCAGCCAGTTGAATTCGGCGGCCAGGGTCTGCCATTCCTGGTGTCTTCGGCGACCGCTGAAATGTGGTACTCATCGAATATGGCCCTGGCACTTTGCCCGCTGTTAACTTCGGGTGCTATCGAGGCAATTTATCGACATGGGAGCGCAGCGCTTAAGACAGGCTATCTGGAAAAAGTAGTTGCTGGCAAATGGGCAGGGACCATGAATCTGACCGAACCGCAAGCGGGTACCGACCTGGCAGCGGTAAGAACCCGGGCGGTACCGGAAGGCGACCATTACCGAATTAGCGGACAAAAAATTTATATCACCTGGGGGGAGCACGAGATGAGCGATAATATCGTTCACCTGGTATTAGCACGCCTGCCCGATGCGCCTGAAGGCGTGAAGGGTATATCGATGTTCCTGGTACCTAAATATTTGCCCAATGATGACGGTTCGCCGGGTGAGCGTAATGATCTCCAGGTCGTATCGGTAGAGACCAAGCTAGGCATACACGCGTCACCAACCTGTGTCATGAGTTATGGTGACGAGGGGGGTGCAACAGGTTACCTGGTAGGCGAAGCCAACAACGGCCTGGCCTGCATGTTTACGATGATGAACCATGCGCGGCTTGAAGTAGGCATGCAGGGCGTGGGTATAGCGGAACGTGCCTACCAGCGGGCCCTGGCCTATGCAAAAGAACGCGTGCAGGGTAATGTTCCAGGGATAGAAGGCCGTGTCACTATCATTCATCATCCGGATGTGCGGCGAATGCTAATGCAAATGCGTTCGCTGACCGAAGCCAGCCGGGCACTTGCCTATGTTTCGGCTGCCGAGTACGACAGGGCACACAAGGCGACGTCAGATCAGGAAAGAGCAAAACATCGGCGTCGCATTGACTTACTGACACCGGTGGCAAAAGCCTGGTCAACCGAGATATCGCAGGAAGTTACTTCTCTCGGTGTTCAGGTCCACGGTGGTATGGGTTTTATAGAGGAAACCGGCGCCGCTCAATATCTGCGTGATTCACGTATCCTGACTATTTACGAGGGCACTACCGGGATTCAGGGGCTGGACCTGGTGGGACGCAAGATCATCCGTGACAAGGGTGTGGCGCTGGCTGAATTAATAGCCGAGATGAGTGCGTTTAGCCTTGAACTGGAATCGCGCGGTGCTGATTTGACCGCTGTTGCCGGGCCTTTCTCCCGGTCTCTGAAAGCATTCGAAGAGGTATCGCACTGGTTTTTGCAGGAAGCCTCGAACGATGTCGACCTGGCCGGATCGATATCGGTCAATTATTTAATGTTGATGGGATATGTGGTTTGTGGCTGGTTGATGGCGAAGTCGGCGGTTGCGGCGAAGCAGCATCTCGATGCGGGAGCGGATGATGAGTTTTATCGCAATAAAATCAAGACCGCAACCTTCTTTGCCGAGCACATATTGCCCCGCTGTGAAGGCTTAAAATATAGTGTGCAGGCGGGGTCGGGTAGTATTATGAGCATT
>JACZQS010000078.1 GCA_022545625.1 Pseudomonadota bacterium | reverse complement strand
TGGCCTGCGCATAGTGTTGCCGGAACAAAGTGCCCTCTTGTGCGAGCGAATCTAAATGGGGGGTTTTCACCACTGGATGGCCCAGTGCTGACAGGCATTCACCGCGCCATTGGTCGGCGGTTACAAAAAGTATGTTCATTGGCTGGAGCACCCGTTTTATGGCTTCTAGCTTAAAGTGAATGATAGTCAATAAAATGAAATGATCAATATAAATTTCATACTAAATATCACCCCATCAAAAGAGGGTCAAAAGGACAGGACACCATATTCTCAACGCCATCCTCGGTCACCAGTAATTGATCTTCGAGTTTGATTCCATCCGGGCCACCGACTTCACCGAGATAAACCTCGACGCAGAGCATCATGCCAGGCTCGAGCACACCATCGTAACCGCGTTCTTCCCAGTCCTCGCGGTATTTGATTGACGGCCATTCATCGCATATTCCGACACCGTGGAAGCGCGAACCGTATCGCTGCGGCACATAGATATCGGGTAGCTGATGACCTCGATCGCTCAACTCCTTGAAACTGACACCTGGTCCGACTATCGAGGTGTTGGTGGTGATGTGTTCATAGGCAATTTTATGCATCTCCTTTTGCCGACGGGTCGGTTCACCATCACCGATAAACCAGGTGCGCGAAATATCGGTACACATGCCGTAACAGCCGATCAGATCGGTATCGAAGGCGAGTAAATCATTGTTTGCGATCACCCGCGGGCCACATTCCAGGAACCAGGGATTGGTTCTTTGTCCGGAAGACAAAATGCGCGTCTCTATCCACTCCCCGCCGCGGCGAATATTGGATCTGTGCAGCTCGGCCCAGACGTCGTTTTCAGTCACACCCGGTTGTGCGAATTCACGCATTTCGGCAATCGAGTTTTCGCAGGCCAGGATTGCGCAGCGCATAGCGAGGATCTCGTCAGGTCCCTTGATCGCCCGGGCATGCTCCATCAACTCCTCACCATCCTCGACTTCGATGCCCACCGCGTCGAGGGCCCGTAACCCGGCGATCTGAATTTTATCGACCGCCAGGCGCCGTCCCAAACCGGCTCGTTGCCTGAGCAGATCGAGAATCTGTTGGGCAAACAATTCGGCTTTTTCGTCGGTACGCGAACCGGTGGCAAAATAAAAGAACGAGGCACCGGATCGGACTTCTCGTACTAACGGGTTGTATGACGACAGGTACTGAAGTCCGCCGTATTCCCACAAGATCATGTAACCATCCGCGGTCACCAGGCAGGCACGAAACGGATTATGCGCATTCCAGAGTTGCATATGCGTGGTATCGGTGGCATATCGAATCGACAGGGGATCGAACAGCAATACACCGTCCAGATTACGCTCGATCAGTCCCTTGACGATGCGATCGAGCCGGTACTGACGCATCACAGGTAAGTCAGGACACTGCAACCCGGCCTTTTCCCATTCGTCGTAAGCGAGCGCGGTGGGACCGATTTCAATCCGGTCATTGATGTCGGGTGTATTGTCCGGGCGCATGCGTGGCGGTATCGACGGGTCTACTTTCGGATTTGGGATCGAAAACGGATTATCTGGCATTGGTACTAACTCCTTAGCCTTATACCCTTTGGATCGAAGGGAGGGTGTTTTAAAATTCTGGCTCGATGAGGGATGCCCAGTATTGCAATATCGAGCTGGGTACCGGCATTCGCGTGACCGGTTTTGACGAAACACAGGGCCAGCGAAGCACCCACAGTATGCCCATAAGCGCCCGAACTGACTCGACCAACCGGTGTGCCATCGGTGAGAAACACCGGTTCTCCACCACTGGCATCAGCATTCGTGGTATCGACTTCTGCCACCACCAGTTTCTCGCGTGGTGGTTTATCCTTGATTGCGAGGTAGGCTTCACGACCGAGGAATTCCGGTTTATCCAGCTTAATCAGCCGCTCGAGCCCGACTTCCTGTGGCCAGTATTCGGGAGAGTATTCGCGACTCCAGCTGCCATAACCTTTTTCAATACGGAGTGATAACAAGGCCCGACTACCGACCGGACGTACCCCGAGATCTTTACCCGCCTCCAACAGGGCATCGTAAAGAAGGGCCTGATGCTGTATCGGCACATAGATTTCCCAACCGAGGTCACCACTGAATGACACGCGCATCGCTCGCGCTTCAATTCCCGCAATGCGAATCGCCTGATTACGCATAAATTTAAAGGCTTCGTCAGATAGATCAGTTTTGGTCAGGCTTTGCAGTAACTGGCGTGAATGGGGTCCGGCCACATTGAACCCGCCCCAGGCTTCGGTGAGGCTTTCGAAACTCACCGTCTGCGGGCGGGATACGGAATTAAAATAGCGCTGGTGGTAACGCTCGGCGATACCCGAGCCAATCATCAGAAAATCATTATCGGCCAGTTTGGTAATCGTAAAATCACCGGCAATCCCACCGCGTACGCCAAGCATCGGTGTCAGGCAGGAGCGCCCGATTTCGGATGGCACATGGTTGGCGACCACGCGATTAAGCCAGTCGGCACTACCCTCACCGCTGATCGCGTACTTGGCAAAGTTGGAGACGTCGATCACCCCAACTGCTGAGCGCAAGGCGTTACATTCTGCGGCTACCGGCTCAAACCAGTTCTGGCGTTCGAATCCATAATCTTCTTTTGCCTCGACTCCTTCGCCTGCAAACCAGAGCGGATGTTCGTAACCATAGCTCAAACCGAATACCGCACCCATCGCTTTCTGGCGTTCGTAGGCCGGACGTGTTTTGACTGGTCGCCCGGCTTCACGCTCTTCGTAGGGGAAATGAATTTTAAAGCGATGCGAGTATTGATCGAAAGCGCGCGCGCGGGTGAATGACTTATTGGCCCAGTCACCGAAACGCGCCAGGTCCCAGGGGAACAGGTCCATTTCGGGTTCACCCTGGGTAATCCACTGTGCCAACACCAGCCCCAGACCACCGGATTGGGAGAATCCAGGAATTATGCCGGTACAGCAGTAGTAGTTTTTCAGTTCCGGCACCGGGCCGATCAGGGCCGAGCTATCGGGTGACCAGATCATCGGACCGTTGATTACGCGTTTCACCCCGGCTTCGGTGAGTAGCGGTATTCGCTCGAAAGCTCGCAGTAAATTATCTTCGATTCGACCCAGGTCTTCGTTGAGTAGTTCGTGACCGAAATCTATCGGCGTGCCTTCCTCGGCCCAGAACCTGGCGTCCTTTTCATAGGCGCCGACCAGTAATCCCAGGCCCTCCTGGCGCATATAGTATTCGCCATCGCGATCCGCAATCAGGGGCAGGCGTCGACCCAGTGCCTCTATTTCCGGAATCGTTTCGGTGACGAAGTATTGGTGCTCCATCGGAATCAGCGGCAGGTCGAAGCCCGCCATCGCCGCGACCTCACGGGCCCACAGACCCGCCGCATTCACTACCACCTCTGCATGAATGCTGCCCTTATCTGTCTCCACGTCCCAACTACCGTCGCTACGCTGGGTGGTTGCGATCACCGGGGTAAAACGATGCACCTCGGCGCCGAGATTACGCGCCCCCTTGGCATAGGCATAGGTAACCCCTGAAGGATCGACATTGCCACCATCGGGTTCGTACATAATGCAGCGAATACCCTCTAAATTGATCAGTGGATGCTTGCGCTCTGCCTCTTCGCGAGTCAGTTCGTGGAATTCAACCTGGAAATATCTAGCCTTGGCGGCCTGTATGCGCAATTGATGTTCGCGATCGCGAGTTTGCGCGAGGTAGAGTGCACCGGGCTGAAAAATACCACATCCCTGCCCGGTTATCGCTTCGAGCTCCTGGTAAAGCTGCATCGTGTAATACTGCAGTTTTGAAATATTGTTGTGATCGTGTAGCCCGTGAATACCTGCCGCTGCATGCCAGGTCGAGCCCGAGGTCAGTTCATCGCGTTCGAGCAGCACAACATCGGTCCAGCCCATCTTTGCCAGGTGGTAGAGGATCGAACAACCTACCAGCCCACCGCCGATCACAACGGCCTGGGCATGGGTTTTCATAAGACCTTCAATATCCAGTCTATAATCCGCGGCACTATTACCAGCGGACAGGATTGCATTTCGTCTACACCCCCACGCATACTCTTTTCACCAATAAATTCAGGAAAGCTTGCCAACGATAGATTCCAGAATGCGCAAAAACTGCAGAACCTCGGTTCGTGTATTGTAGTGGCACATCGAAACTCGCACGCAGGTTGGTCGATTTAACGGTTCGAGTATATTGCCCGAGAAATAATCATTCTTGCGTACATGGGTACGCACTCCCTCGGCATTCAACTGGCTGACGACCTCGGCACAGGGAATGGCTTCGACGTAGAGAGAAACAAGACCCTCGCGCTTACTATTATCGTGTCCGCCGATGACCGTCACCTCAGGCATATCGCGCAAACCCTTTTGCCCTTCGGCGCCATTGATCATGATCGCCACGAGACCGGCTTCCTGGTCATGGATCGACTTGCCAGCCGCCAGTATTCGCGCACGCCTGTCATCTGAATCGGTGAATTGCGAACCCAGCCAATCGAGGTAATTCACCACCTCGGAGAAGCAGGCAAAGGCCGAGGTATCGCGGGTCCCGAGTTCCCAGAAATCGGCGGCCGTGCCGTCCAGATGATCGTGCGGCAGACTGCTCAGGCGGGGCGATACCCAGGCGAAACCATAGTTGTGCCGGGAAAATACCTTGTAAGCGGAAATTGTATAAGCGTCAACATCGTAACCATCGACATCCAGGTCGCCGTGCGGCGCGTGCTGAATGCCATCAATAATGATCACACAATCGGGTGATGCTTCACGTATCACCTTCACCACCGATTTAATATCGACCGACATACCGGTCACCGGGCTGGTATGAATAATCGTCGCGACACGTGTATTGGCGTCGACGATCGCGCGGTAATCGTCTGCCGTTACGGTTGCGGTCTGGTTACTGTGGATAACCGCACGATATTCCTTGCCGGCAATTTTCGACCAGTGTTTGCTAGCAGTTACCGTGGCTGGATGCTCCAGCGTACTGCCGACGACGTTACCGCCTGCGGGGGTACCGAGTAGCGCAGCGCGAACCAGCCGAAACAACAGTTCGGTGCCGCTTTCACCGATAAAAACCGGACCCCCGCTAACGCCCAGGAAGGTACGCATATCTTCGCGTGACTGATCGATTATTCGTACCAGTTCGTGCGATGCCGGATTATCCCGGCCCTGGTTATCGGGAATACCGGCCAGCCGGGTATTCGTTTCCACCACGCTTTTCAGGGTCAGAGAGCCACCCGCGTTTTCAAAAAATACGCGCGGGCCCTGGAACGGGCAGGTATCGACATGGCAAAATCGTTGCCGAATTTCACTCAGTAGTAATTCGTTGAACATATGTTTCCGTTTGGTGGTGACAGGGCTTATGCGCCCGCAAATCAGTCTGGTCTACGCACGTCCGGCAGTATCGTGATACAGCCGCTCCAGGTCTTCGCGTCGTTGCATGGCTGCCGGCTCCAGGTCGCTAGTCGCCGCTATATCGCGATCATAATGTCGATACCGGTCAACTCCGCGCACCAGTAACGCGGTAAAACCCCGGACCTTGGTTTGCCGCACATGCGGTGCTATATACTGAATATTTAGCCCAATGCGCCGTTCGGCGCTTTGATTGGGCGATGACGAATGCAACAACCAGCCATGATGAAATGAAGCCTGGCCGGGTTTCAATTCAGCGGCTACAGCCTTTGACTCGTCGACGTCGGCCACCCGCTGGTTTTGAAACAAAACGTTATTATCGTCGTCTTCACCGAGTATATGGTGCTGGCGCCCGAGCCGGTGGCTGCCGGGAATCATGCGCATGCAACCGCTGCTTTCACTGGCATCGGACAGGGCCAGCCAAACCGAGACCTGGTCATCACTGTCCAGTCCCCAGTAGGTTAAATCCTGGTGCCAGCTCACATGCGATTTAGTGTTGGCCTCCTTGATGATATAGGTGACGTTATAGATCAGGATATCCGGGCCGATCAATTGCTCGACCACATCGAGAATGCGTGGATGACTGGCAAGTTTTGCCGGTGATGACAAGATGGTATGCACTTTCGCCAGGTAGTGCATGGGACCGATTTGCTGCTCCGCATGCTCGAGCTGCGCGCGGTGTTCGCTAACCTCATCGGCGTCGATTATATCGATCCCGGAGAGATATCCCCGGGCATCATACTGCGCGCTATAACTCATCGATCCAGGCCCTGACCAGACTTTTCAGCGGCAATGCTAGCACCGTCATAAATAAATAGAAAACAGTTAATACTTTAATTATTATAAAATTTTACTTTAGAAGATTATGGCCTGGTATAGTGCCAGGCAGTTGGTAAACTGAAGCAGCAATAGTTTGGATATTCGATACCTCGACAGCCTCATCGCAGTGGTAGAACTGGGTTCTATTGCCCATGCCGCGCGATCACAAAATCTGACTGCTGCAGCCGTCGGTCAACGAATTCTGGCGCTTGAAAAGCACTTTAATACTACCCTGCTGAATCGAAGTTCTCACAAAGCGACACCGACCGAGGCCTGCCTTAACCTGTTACCGCGGGCAAAGCATATTGTTCATCAGTTCTATAACATGAATGCCGATATTGATCATACCGGGCTTACCGGGAAATTCCATCTTGGCGCCATTTCCACTGCCCTGACCGGTATGCTGCCGATAGCAATCAAACAGTTGGCACTTTCTGCTCCCGGACTGGTGTTGCAGATTAAACCGGGCACTTCTAATTCGCTATTTGCGGACCTTGCCGACCATCGCATCGATGCCGCGATTATCGTCTTACCGCCTTATTCCTTGCCAAGCACTTATCATTTTCAGGTGCTTCGCGATGAACCATTAATCCTGCTGTCGAACCAGTCCATGGGTAAAAGTATCCGTCAAAAATTAATTAAAAACCCTTATATATGTTATGACTCACAGTCCTGGGGAGGCCTGATGGCGAGCCAGTTTCTGAAGGATAAACACATCGAAATCGAACCCTATTATGAACTCGACGCCCTCGAAGCTATCGAAAAGCTGGTGCAACAGGAAATGGGGGTTTCACTGGTGCCGCAGTGGGCTGGACTCGATCTTAACTCATCGAGTCTCGACGCCGAATTCGTGCGACCGAACCGCTACGCGAGACGCATCGTACTGGTATCTCCGGTCGATAGCGCCAGGCAGCGAATTATAACGGTTCTCAACCAGGCATTATTGACGCCATTGGCTTGAATACAATTAATTTTTATGCTTGTGGTAAAAAAAGCTTCTTTACCGTAGTCATAGAAAGCTTTTATTTACTTTTCAGATTTTCTTTCGCTGGAGCTAATTTAATGAAATCAATCAATCAACTTCGCTTCCAGTTATTAGGCTGGGTATTGTTTGTATTCTCGGCTTTATTCTTCATCACTTCGAGTATTCGCGCCGGGGACCTGGTGGGCCTGATCGGTGGATTATTATTCCTGTTTGCCTGCTTTGTGTTTCTGATTCCGCTGGTCTCGGCGATGCGATCTTCGACAATTTCAGATGACCGACAATAGGCGCGAGCCTGGCTAGCCGTAACTAAGCGCTGCGGCATAAATATTTTCGATATCCTGTAAATTGGTCTCGCGCGGAGCATTCGCAATTGAACGTAACTGGCGCACCGACGAGGCTGCCAGGGACTTAATATCGGCTTCAGCAAAACCAAGGTCACCAATGCCATTGGGCATGCCGGTTTTATTCATCAACTCGACGATACGCCCTGCCACCAGCTCGCCTGCGTCCTCATTACCCGCATCGCTGGTATCTGCACCGAGACTATTCGCGGCTTCGAGATGCCGCTCCGGCGCCCCGGCAGCGGTATAACGAAAAATTGCCGGCGCCGAAGCAATGACACTAATGCCATGCGGAATAAAAGGCGATGCCACCGCGTAATCATCGGTAGTGATATCATGCATCAAATGGGTGATTCCGTACGAAAGCGCATGCGGTAAATGCGTACCCGTATTACCAAATGCCATGCCGGCAAGGGTCGCAGCCCACATCAGTTGATCACGGGCCTCGCTATCACTGGCGTCATTAACACCACGTTCGAGATATTTCCCCACCAGTTCGAGTGCGCGTGTTGCAGCCAGATCACTCCACGGATTCGCACCCTGTAGATAAGGCCGTTTTCGCGGGTCACCGACTTTGGCCCAGCGTGTATAGGCTTTCGAGGTGTAGCACTCGATCGCGTGACTGAGTAGATCGAAACCGGTAGAAGCCACGATATTGCCCGGCAGACTATCACAACAGGTTGGGTCGACCAGAGCCTCGTCGGGTAATAACAACGGGTTGCCGAGTACAAACTTGGTTTTTAAATCATTGATCCGGATTACCGACAACGAGGTACATTCGGACCCGGTGCCAGAAGTAGTCGGGCAGGCCAGATGTGGCAGCAGCGCGCCCGGTATCGGTTCCCCGGCACCCAATGGCGGCGCCCACATGGGCGGGAAACCTAGAAGACGGTTTCACTACGCGGCAAATCGTCGCGACGCGCCCTCGAGCGGCTGCAACCAAATGAAAGACGGCGTATCATGGCGCTATGCAGCAGTACCTCGACCTCATGCGCCATGTGCTGGACCACGGCGACCGCAAAGATGATCGCACCGGCACGGGCACACTCAGCGTCTTTGGCTATCAGATGCGGTTTGACCTGGCGGACGGCTTCCCGCTGCTAACCACGAAAAAGCTGCACGTCAGGTCCATCATTCACGAGCTGTTGTGGTTCCTCAAAGGCGACACCAATATCCGCTATCTGAACGATCATGACGTGCGCATCTGGGACGCTTGGGC
>JACZQS010000077.1 GCA_022545625.1 Pseudomonadota bacterium | reverse complement strand
GAAACCTATGATAGAGGTTACGGCCACATTACGACGCGGCAGAACATACAGTTTAACTGGTTAAAATTAGAGCAGGTGCCCGATATTCTGGAAGAGCTGGCATCCGTTCAGATGCATGCGATCCAGACTAGCGGCAACTGCATAAGAAATATCACCTGTGATCATCTGGCAGGGATAGATGCAAACGAAGTAGAAGACCCACGGCCCTGGTGCGAGCTGGTGCGGCAATGGGCGGCTATCCACCCGGAATTTCAATATCTGCCGCGAAAATTCAAAATTGCATTTACCGGCTCTAGCACAGATCGGGCCGCAATTTTATCTCATGATATAGGCCTGAGATTGATAAACAACGAAGCGGGGGATACTGGATTCGAAGTTTACGTGGGTGGTGGGCTTGGGCGCACACCAGTCGTCGCGGGCTTAATGAATAAATTTCTCCCCAAATCAGACCTGCTAATGTATCTCGAGTCTATTCTCCGGGTCTACAATCTAAATGGCCGACGTGATAATAAATACAAAGCGCGAATCAAGATATTGGTTAATAGTATAGGCTTGAAAACCTTTAAATCGAATGTCGAGCTGGTTTTTAATAACCTGAACTCGGAAAAACTGTCACGTAACACTATCGGAATTTTAGCGATAAAAGAACGGTTCGAAACGGCGCTTCCACGCTCGATACCGTTGAATGGCTATAGCCTGGAAAGTCATCAAAAAAATGAATATTCGCGATGGCTGAAAAAAAATACCGTAGCCACCAAGTTCAAGAATTACAAGGCTGTTTATATTTCTCTCAAGCACCCCGACCGGGCGCCTGGAGATATAACTGCTGCTGAAATGCGGTTCGTGGCAAATATTGCCGACCACTATAGCGGTGGACTGGTACGAACTAGCCACACTCAAAATCTTCTGCTTCCGCTGGTTCACAATAGTAATCTTGTTTCATTGTGGCGTGAACTGTCCAGTACCAATTTATCAGCGGCAAATATTGATACGCTGCAAGACATCATTTGCTGCCCCGGATTCGAATTTTGTAGTCTCGCCAATACTACGTCGATACCCATCGCGCATGAAATTCAAAATCTATTTACAGATCCGGATGAGTTGCAGGCCCTGGGGAATATTCAGATCAAGATCTCGGGTTGTATGAATGCTTGTGGTCACCATCATATTGGTCATATTGGAATTTTGGGCGTCGATAAGAAGGGCGAGGAGTGGTTTCAAATCACCCTGGGAGGACGCGCCGATGAAAAACTGCAAATTGGCAAACGCCTGGGCCCTGCCGTTGACCGGGCCTCGATCACCAGCACTGTCGAAGTAATTATTCGTCATTATCTTAGCGAAAGAATTGACCAACAGGAGCATTTTTTAACCACCCTGGATCGAATTGGTATCGATTCATTCAAGGAGGCCGTCTATGGATAACTTCAATTTTTCCGAAAATACGGTCACGATTAGTGATTGGCATACCATTGGTCACAATTTTGATGATGGTAGCCTAGTGCCCAGGATACTTGTCGTTTCCGCAGATTCGCCGATAGAGTTATTGGCTGGACCACTCACTACATTTGACCGCATAGTGATAACTTCTATTGATTTTAATGATGGTCGGATATTTAGCCTGGGCAAACAGGTCCGCATACTCGGCTATAGCGGGATACTGACAGTTGTTGGGGATATATTGCCGGATCAGTTTGCTTCACTACAGTTCTGTGGATTTGATAACGTCCTGGTTATCAGCAATTTTGCAGCGCTTGAGAGTATTGACCTCAGTCAGGCCGAAAGCCTTGGCAAAGTTGAAGAGTCTGAATCAGCCAGGCCTTTAGTAATCAATCAGCAAAAATATAACAGGTAAGATTTAATGACAGAAGTACACAAAGAAAAGGTAATTGAAGTCCATCACTGGTCGGATACTTTATTCACGATCAAGACCACCCGTGACCGTTCTTTACGTTTTCGAAATGGTGAATTCGCAATGATGGGCATGGAAGTCGATGGCAGGCCGCTTATGCGCGCATACAGCATGGCCAGCTCACAATATGAAGACCATCTGGAGTTTTATAGCATCAAAGTTCAGCATGGGGACCTTACTTCGCGTCTGCAGCATATCAAGGAAGGAGATCAATTACTGGTCAGTAAAAAACCCACGGGGACATTATTGTGGGACCGTCTAAAGCCGGGTAAACACCTTTATTTGCTTAGCACTGGAACCGGGTTGGCGCCATTTTTATCGATCATCAAGGATCCGGAAGTTTATGAAAATTTTGAGAAAGTCATTCTTGTTCACGGTTGTCGCTATATCAATGAATTGACTTATCAACGCTTAATTACCCATGAGCTGATGGATAACGAGTATTTCGGAAACAGCGTCAAGGAGAAGTTGATTTATTATCCCGCGGTTACGCGAGAGCCGTTTAAGAATTATGGTCGTATCACCAGCCTTCTTGAAACAGGCAAGTTGATAGAAGACATAGGTACGCCGGCATTGAACGTGGAAGACGATCGATTCATGCTATGTGGAAGCCCGAGCATGCTGAAAAGCCTTACTGAAATACTCATTGATCTGGGGTTTAGTGAAACCCGGAGAAATGATCTTGGGGAATATGTGATCGAGCGCGCGTTTATTGAAAAGTGATAGCGAGACAGGCAGTGACAGTTATTAACACCGTACAATCCATCATTGAAGGCGATGATGTAGCCCTGGCCATCACCAACCGGACCCTTGAGTCTATGACTGCGCAAGAACGGGTTTGCTGGGGATGTGAAAACCTGCCCGGGGAACTGGTAGTTTCTTCCAGCTTCGGTATCCAGAGCGCTGTTATGTTGCACCTGATGACCTCGGTCAAACCCGGTATCCAGGTAATCCTGATCGATACCGGCTATTTATTTGCCGAGACCTACCAGTATATTGACCAACTCACCGAGCGGCTCGATTTAAACCTGCGGGTTTACAGTGCGCGGATGTCCACCGCATGGCAGGAAGCGCGAAATGGTCAGCTTTGGCGCGAAGGAAAATCGGGTATCGAGCGCTACAATCGAATCAATAAAGTTGAGCCTATGGATCGTGCGCTTGAAGAATTATCGGTCGGCACCTGGTTTGCAGGTCTACGCCGCAACCAGTCCTCGACACGCGGGTCTTTACCGGTATTACGCCTGCAACAGAATAGATTCAAGATTCACCCGCTGGTGGACTGGCACAATCGCGATATCCATCGCTACCTCAGCCAACATGGTCTCCCCCATCACCCGCTCTGGGAAAGGGGGTATGAATCGGTTGGCGATACCCATACCAGCCGCCCAATCGAGCCAGGTGTGAGCGAAGAACAATCTCGATTTTTTGGCCTCACGCGTGAGTGTGGTCTGCATATCTAGTGGTCGAACAACCAAGGATTGATGGATACAGAGCGCCCCTCCTTAAGATTAATTCGTCAACCCAAGTAGGGTGATAACCGGCAGTTTCCAGGCTGATCATGAATGCCTGCCCCTGGTAGCTGCCGTTCGTTGCGCTACCGCGAATGATTATCAGGTGTCACCACCCTCTCTGTTTTCAGTAACAGTTATAATTGACAATTTAATTATATTAAGTTGACAATATATTGACAAAGACGGCATACTAGTTGACAATTAATTTTAATAATATTGACTATTAATTGATTATCATCAGATGAAAAAAGATAGAAAACAGGAAATCATAGATTTTCTCAAAAAGTTTGGCGCATCTACGTCGACACAGTTGTGTGAAAAACTGGCTATTAGTCGCCAGGCTATAAATGTGCATATAGGCAGCTTAATTAGCAACGGCAGGGTAATAAAAACCGGCGCAACGCGTTCAGCAAAATATTACTTATCAGAATGTGCCCCGAAACCCGAAAAATATAAAAAAACACTACTGCTTGAGAACCTTGATGAAGGTGCGGTTTACGATGAACTGGCGACGACGTTAAACCTGAGGGCCCGGCTTTCTTCCGATCAGGAATCAATCATACATTATGGTTTCACAGAAATGCTCAACAATGCAATTGATCATTCCCGCGCGGACAAGTGTGAAGTTTCAGTCAGCCTTGACGATGCAAAGGTTGAATTCGAAATTCGAGATCGTGGAATCGGAGTGTTCCACACGATAGCCTCCAGGCATTCACTGGAAGACGAACACGCCGCGATGATAGAACTGATCAAGGGTAAAACAACGACAATGCCCGAGGCCCATTCGGGAGAGGGAATATTCTTTACGTCCCGGGCAGCAGATAAATTTACCCTGCGCTCGCATAACATCCAGTTGCAGTGGGATAAATTTAGAGATGATGTATTCGTGTCACAACCACGATTTAGCAAAGGTACACTGGTGCATTTTTTACTGGGCCGCTCTTCGCGGACAAAACTCGAATCAGTTTTTGCCAGGTACGCGCCAGAAGAATTTGACTTCGAATTTTCAAAAACAAAAATAATGATTAAATTGTTGAAGCCTGAATACATTTCCCGCTCTGAGGCGAAGCGACTGGTTGTCAATCTGGACAAGTTTCGGGAAGTTGAATTGAATTTCAAACATGTCTCTCAATTGGGGCAGGGATTTGCCGATGAGGTGTTTCGAGTATTTGCAGGTAAAAATCCGGATACAATTCTGAAGGCTACCAATACCAGTTCGACGATACAGGCGATGATAAGACATGCGATAAATTCTGCCAGTGCAATCTAACCAGGAATCTGGAATCTGCTGCCGGGGAAATCTCGCACCTGAGGTGGTATATATCAGCGGCATAGGCGGATGCGGGTCATCACTATCACCAAACTAATCGCATCCCCCTTTCGTTAAAATTATAGCCTCCCCTTTTTAGCGCCAATACGGTAGGCTCTCGTAGTAACAAATCGAATAGTGGGAGAATTCCATGAACGACCTAAGCAAAGAAAAATGCGAGGCCTGTCACGCTGGTGCCCCACGTATCAGCGACGCGGATCTTAAGGATCTGATGCCCAGAATTCCGGATTGGGGCGTCGTCGTAGTGGACGACATCATGCGGATGTCTCGGGAGTTCAGTTTTAAGAATTTTGAACAGGCGATCGCATTTTCAAATCGTGTCGGCGACATTGCCGAGGCGGCAGGGCATCACCCTGCGATCTTGACGGAATGGGGTAGGGTGACCGTAACCTGGTGGACCCATAAAATCAGGGGGCTGCACAAAAACGATTTAATCATGGCGGCCCGCACCGACGAGGTGTATGGGGCCTAGTCCTACTTGATAGCATCACCAGTAGGATCGTAGATTCCGGGGCGCCGGATCACCGCTTTCGTGGGAAAGACGCGACTGTGACCCCGGTGTATTAAAGCGAATTCACGGAAAATTCTCGATTAGCATATATAATCAACCTGTATGAAAATATGGCGATTGTAATGGTACTAGATTCAATTAAAGGCACTCTCGCCAGATGAGAATAATTAAAAGTATTCTGCCCATTATCATCCTGCTAATTGGGTCCTTTTACGCTTATCGGGAGTATGAAAAGTTACCTGTTTCGGTTATCAACGGGATTGCTTTTTTACCCCACATGCTAGCCGTAATGGTGGCTGGTTTAAGCATTCATTTTAGCCGCAGCTCGGTATTTTTTTATGTCGTGTTAGTGGTTATCGCAAATGTTGTTCTTCGCGCTGGCTGGGCAGCCAACGATCTGAATTACGGCCTGCTTGCCGCATTCTTGCCACTGCTATTGCTGACCTTAACAATTATACCCGACCGGGGGATTATCAGTCTCACGGCTATCCCTGCTCACGCTATATTGCTACTGGTCACCGCTTTTTCAGTATTTGTAGCGACCACTTCACCCGACTGGGTAGCGAAAATTCTATTTACTGACTGGTTACCAGCTCAATATTTCGACTGGACCGGGCTTTCTCAATCGGTACTGATAATCTCTGTAATAACGTTAAATTATATGTTGATTCTTTGCATATTTCAGCCCTCTCCCCATATGTCTGCAGGATTCGGCGTTCTTATCATGATGATTGCGCAAATGCATTTTGGCGATAGCAGCCGCAGTCTTGATGTATTTAGCAGTGTAGCCTTATTAATGTGTTTGTATGCAATCATGCAAGAATCCTGGCGCATGGCTTATCTGGACGAGTTAACCGGATTGCCGGCAAGACGGGCCCTGCGTGAGAAATTTCAAAAAATGGGCGGCCTGTACACTGTCGCCATGTTGGATGTGGATCATTTTAAGAAGTTTAACGATAACTTTGGACACGATACCGGGGATGCGGTGCTACGCATGATAGCGTCAAAAATGAGCAAGGTATCTGGTGGGGGGTCGGCATATCGCTACGGTGGAGAAGAGTTTTCGATAGTTTTCACCGGTAAATATGCGAGTGACGCGAGGCCGCACCTTGAAGAATTGCGTGAAACTATTGCAAGTTCACCTTTTGTCATCAACCGTGTGAGTAGAAGAAAAGATGATGAAAGAACAATGCCACGTAAAAGCAAGTCAGTCACTGTCACTATTTCTATCGGTATTGCAGATTCAAGTGGAGAGATATCATCCCCCTGGGACGTATTAAAATTGTCGGATAAGGCGCTTTATCGAGCAAAGAAACTAGGACGTAATCGCGTGATTGTGTGATTTCGGTACTGTCAGGATAATCAACAGTTACTGGTGGGTTAAATTCGCCATCGCAGCGCACAGAAATTCCGCTGAATAGCCACGATACCCGGTAATCCTCGTCATTCGGCATTATTAATTTTCTCGGCATGTCCATGCTCGATTAGATACAATACCTTCAAAAGCGGGTCGATAGAACCTGCAGGACATCATGTTGTCCTTATCCATCCCCCAATGGAGGAATTATGAGCGAAAGAACCTATGAAGCCCCGGGCCCCGGAACCTGGGAACTGGATGCGACCCACCTTTCAAAACCTCTGACATTATATACTTCCTCGATATTCCCGGATTCGCTGGTGCGCGGGTTTAAAGAAGGAACCGAACGCTACGGGTTATTTTTAAGCCACCTGCAACCCGTGTTTATCCACGGGTTTTGCTATATGAAGCCGATGCTCGCCTTCGTACCCGAGGATGCGCCCCCGGGACCGCCGCCCGATGGGTTTTTCGAGCAACCGAACCTGGTCGCACGTTTTGATAGAGGCAAAAAGGCGATTGAGAACAAATTGTGGCGTCAGGATCTCAGACGCTGGGACGAAGAGGTGAAACCCGATTCCATCCGTCGAAACCAGAAACTGCAATCGGTGAACCCGGAATCTCTGGACACCGAAGCGCTAATCCAGCATTTGGTCGAATGCTACGAAAATCTGGACGAAATGTGGTACCGCCACCATATCTTCACCATCCCGTCCCTGATTCCGACAGGACGTTATATCGGCAAGGTTTGCCAATGGACCGAATTTTCCCCAGGCGAAGTGCTTAATCTTCTCAAAGGTTCCTCTCCCGTTTCGCTGGGGCTTGCCGCCACAGAACTTGAAGAGCTCGCAAAATACTTAAACCAGGAAGGCGTCGGACCCGATCAATTTAGCGCTCAGTCTAGTGGAGACACGTTACAGGCCCTCCGCTCCCGCCCCGCCCCGATTGGACCAGCCGTCGAAAAATACCTGGATATCGTGGGTTATCAGCTTACCTCCGGTTATGACATAACCGAACGATACGCATTGGAAACTCCGGAGATCCTGGTTGCGAATATCTGGAGTGCGCTGGCGAAGACGGATACCACGAATGGTGAGGCTGATGCCAAAGAACTCCTGCGCTCGATTCGCAATAAGGTTCCAGCTGAACACCAGGCAGAGTTCGATACCCTGTTGGAAGAAGCGCGGCACAACAACCGCCTTCGCGACGAGCGCGGTGTCTATAACGAAGCGAGAGCGTTTGGGATTTCTCGACGTGCGGTGCTGGAAGCAGGAAAACGGCTTGAAGCCGAGGGACGTCTACACAAGGCGGTGGCCCTTCTCCATGCATCCCACGAGGAAATGCTGGCGATGCTTCGGGGAGAAAGCGGTCCCGGTAAAGCGGAATTACAGGAACGCGAAAACTGGTACGAAAGTAAATCCACCGACGATGCCCCGCCATTTCTCGGACCCCCGCCGGAACCACCTCCGCCGTTGGAAGCCCTGCCGGAAAACGCCAGACTTCAGGAAGGCGCGATCGGCGCCGCTATCGGGAACCTTTTCGATCACTCCGAACCGGAAACCAGTCCCGAGGGGGTGGTCAAGGGCTTTCCGGTCAGTCCCGGCGTCTACGAGGGGACGGCGCGGCTAATTCAGAATCCATCAGATTTTCATCGTTTACAACAAGGTGATGTGCTCGTGACCAAAAATACCTCGGCGAGCTTTAACGTGGTGCTGCCGATGTTGGGCGCCATTGTCACCGATCGTGGCGGCCAGCTTTCTCACGCCGCAATTGTGGCGAGGGAATACGGCATTCCCGGTATAGTGGGTACGCGTAATGCGACCCATATAATTCCCGACGGCGCAAGGGTTCGGGTTGACGGGTCCACGGGAACAGTGGAGATCCTCTGATAAAACAGGTCCCCTTGAACGAAGCGGAAGACGAGGCGAAATTCGGGGGGAAAGCCGTAAACCTCGCCAGGGCGCTACGAGCTGGCTTAAGTGTACCACCCGGCTATGCATTGAGTTACGAATGGGTGGAAGCCGTGACGCGAGACGATCCCACGGTGCTAGCCGAATTAGAATCCGCTTTTGGCAAAATGAAAACACCGATCGCGGTGCGTTCATCGGCGGTCGGCGAAGACTCGGAGGGGGCGAGCTTTGCCGGTCAGCACCTCAGCGTTTTGAATGTGACAAGCTTATCTAATTTGAA
>JACZQS010000348.1 GCA_022545625.1 Pseudomonadota bacterium | reverse complement strand
GGTAGCAGGATAGCGGCGGACAGTGCCAAAGACAGTTTACCTGAGGTGCTAAGAAAAACCTCGCCGATTTCACGCAGCCTTGGCGGAATCATACGGGAAATTCGACGACTCGAGGCCATGAGTTAATTATTTTCAATTTATTTAGTCTTTAAGACCCGCTTTATATAGCCCGCTGAGAAGATGTTCGCGATCGGAAGCGTTCCTGAAACGCACGGTTTCATTGATGGTCGTACTGGAAAAATCTGGCTTTACCCGCAACATACTAGCAAAAGTATTTTCTGCTTCTTCAATTCGTCCAAGATGCCCTAGCGCAGTTGAGACAGAAATATAAGGCCATAAAATATTTTCTTTATATTCATTTTCACAGCCCCCGCTGTTTGTTGTTGGCGAGCCTGATTGTGCGGCAACCGTCAGGTTGTCCGCAAAAACAAGAAGCCAAATGCAGGTTGGTTTTGATCAATCGATAAATGGCAATATATCAGAATGTTGAAATTCCCTAAAATCAAACTCGATCTTTATGGTCTAGCGTCGTTTCCTGGCCGAAGGTTCCGCTCACCTTCATGCGGCGAGGGTCCGCTGTGGGCACTAAGCAGACCTCCAGCATTTCTTCTCGAACGTCCGCTTTTTCATGAATAGATTACAAGTGCTTTCAATTCATGAAATTTTTCGAGAGGCGTGTACTCCTATAGTACAAAGATAGGTTATTTTAAAAAGTGGGGGTGGGGGTTGGTAGCCTCCCCTGTTAGTAAAAGACTTTAGTTATAGCCACAATAACCAAAAAGCTATTTATTTGGTTGGAAGTAAAGCATCATAATTTGACTTAATAAGGACTTAAATATATTTCGTGCTATGGCTTTAATTTTAGGTTTAAAATAACTTATTGATTTTATTTTAAAAAATGGTGGCTATGCCCTGACTCGAACAGGGGACCCCATCATTATGAGTGATGTGCTCTAACCAACTGAGCTACATAGCCATTGCAATTGATTCTTATAGACCGGGTTACCCGGTCGAGGGGAGCGCGATTTTCGCTTGAAGGTCGCTCCCTGTCAAGCCCGGGTCCTGTTTCCCAACACTCTTCTACCGTGACGATCAGTGGTGGGAAATACGCACTAAACGTTGAAGCGAAAATGCACCACGTCTCCTTCGGTCATGACATAGTCCTTGCCTTCGAGACGCCAACGCCCTGCATCCTTAGCACCCTGCTCACCCCTGGCAGCGATGAAATCGTCGTAGCCGACAACCTCGGCTCGAATAAATCCTTTTTCGAAGTCGGTATGGATTACACCGGCAGCTTTTGGTGCAGTTTCACCTTGTCGAATTGTCCAGGCTCGGACTTCCTGCACACCCGCAGTAAAGAAGGTTTGTAATTTTAACAGGCGATAACCCGCATGGATCACACGGTCGAGGCCGGGCTCCTTCAGCCCCAGTTCCAGGAGGAATTCAGCTGCCTCGCCGGCCTCGAGCTCGGTCAGCTCCGATTCAATCGCAGCACAAATAGCGACTACTTCGGCGCCCTCGCATTTGGCAAACTCGGTCAATACATCCAGATGCGGATTGTTTTCGAAACCGTCTTCGGAGACATTGGCTATATACAGGGTTGGCTTCGCGGTGATCAGGTGCAAATCCTTCATCCAATGACGCTGTTGATCCTCTAACTCAAAACCGCGTGCGCTGTTACCCGCTTCCACATGTGCCTGTATCGCCTGCATAAAGGCGAGTTTAGCCTTCGCTTCCTTATCGTTCGATTTCGCCATTTTTCCAGCACGCTCGGTCTGGCGTGAAATCGATTCCATGTCCGCCAATAATAATTCGGTATTGATGATTTCGACGTCATTCAGTGGATCAATCTTATTACTGACATGCACGATGTCCGGGTTTTCAAAACAACGCACCACCTGTGCGGTGGCATCGGTTTCACGGATGTGGCCGAGGAATTGGTTGCCGAGGCCCTCGCCTTTGGAGGCCCCGGCCACGAGCCCGGCGATATCCACAAACTCGATCGTGGTGGAGGTTACCTTCGGGGGCTTGATCAAGGCGGCCAGGCGGTCGAGGCGGTCGTCCGGCACCGGCACTACGCCGACGTTGGGCTCGATCGTGCAGAACGGATAGTTGGCCGCTTCGGCCCCGGCATTGCTCAGCGCATTAAACAACGTGGATTTCCCGACATTCGGGAGTCCGACGATTCCGCAACGAAGAGGCATCTTGGAGGAACATGATTAGGGGTGGTTACCATTAAATTCGAAATTCGAAACTCGAAATCCTAAACAATGTTCAAAATTCGATATTCGTATTTCAAAGCCATGGCAAACTCCGGTATCATTCGATGGACCCTGGTCCTGGCGGCGTTGCTGGTCCTGGTGCCCGAGAGCGCCGCGCAGGGCAACATCAGCGGGCGGCGGTATCTCCAGACGGGGGTGGCCGCTTTCCCCGGCGTCGGCATGCAACTCGGCTACGTAGGACGCCGCAGCTTCTACACCGTCGAGGCCACCCTCTTTGCCGACGGCAAGCCGTCGTTGGGTGAGGGGGAGCAGCGC
>JACZQS010000347.1 GCA_022545625.1 Pseudomonadota bacterium | reverse complement strand
ATAATCATCGAAATTCCATTCCCAACACCACGTTCGGTGATCTGCTCGCCCAGCCACATCAGAAACATGGTTCCTGTAACCAGCGTCACCGCCGCGGTGAAAATAAAAGAAGGACCCGGATTAATAACCAGGGCTGTACCACCGCTGCCACTTTGCCCTGACAGTGCTATTGAAATTCCTATCGACTGAAATGTCGCCAGTACAACGGTGCCGTAACGGGTATATTGGGTTATCTTACGGCGCCCGGATTCGCCTTCTTTTTTCAACTGCTCGAGCACCGGGACTGCTACCGTCATCAACTGCATGATGATCGATGCCGAAATATAGGGCATTATGCCCAGGGCGAGGATCGACATACGCTCCAGTGCGCCGCCAGAGAACATATTAAACATGCCCAGTATACCGGTTCGCTGCTGATCGAATAATTCCCGCATCACGCTAATGTCTATGCCGGGAACCGGAATAAAGGTACCGATACGAAACACGATCAGCGCGCCGATAAGAAAGAATATTCGCTTTCTTAATTCGCTCAAGCTTCCGCTAGACAGGCTGTTAGCTAATTGTGATGTGGAAGGACCGGCCATTACTTCTCTTCTTTTATCTCGGCGATGTTTCTACTTTACCGCCAGCTTTTTCGATGGCTGCCCTCACGCCTTTAGTCGCCAATACACCACCGCCGACGGTCACTGCCCGGGTAATTTCACCGGACAGAATGATCTTCGCCTTTTTGGTTCGCGCGGGAACAATTTTCGCCTCGACCAGCGTGGCCAGCGTAACAGTTTCCAGACCTGACAATTCAATTTCGCTCAAACGAACTTCGCGCGAGTAACGCCAGACTCGTGAGCTAAAACCAAATTTGGGTAAGCGCATATGCAGGGGCATTTGCCCACCCTCGAAACCAGCCCGCACACCACCGCCAGTTCGTGATTTCTGTCCCTTGTGACCACGGCCACAGGTTTTACCGGTACCGGATCCAATGCCACGACCAACGCGGCGGGACGCTTTGTTTGAGCCCGCAGCCGGCTTTAATGTATTCAAGTACATTAGACTTCCTCCACATTCAGCAGGTAGCGGACCTTGTTAATCATCCCCCTGTTTTCAGGGGTATCGATCACTTCGACAGTCTGCCGAATTCGTCTCAGTCCGAGTCCTGCGATACAGGCTTTGTGCGAGGCCAACCTGCCGCTCTTGCTACGAACCAGGGTAATTTTTACCTTTGCATGTGCTTGTTTAGCTGCGCCCATGATACTTAACCCACAATCTCTTCAACAGTTTTGCCACGCTTGGACGCGATATCCTCGGGAGATTTCATATTCGCCAGCCCGCTGATTGTCGCCCGCACAAGATTAATCGGGTTGCGAGAACCATTACACTTGGCCAGAACATTGTGCACGCCAACTGCCTCGAATACCGCACGCATTGCACCGCCGGCGATCACCCCGGTACCTTCAGATGCCGGTTGCATGTAAACCTTGGCAGCGCCATGGCGCGCATTTAGCGGGTATTGCAAGGTTCCGTTTTTTAGCGAAATGGTAATCATATTAGCACGCGCTTTTTCCATCGCTTTTTGAATCGCAAGCGGAACTTCTCGCGCCTTGCCGTAGCCGAAACCAACCCTGCCATTGCCATCACCGACCACGGTGAGGGCGGTGAATCCAAATTGCCGACCACCTTTAACAACCTTGGCTACGCGATTAACCGCAACCAGTTTTTCCAGCAGATCGTCGCCAGCATTAGAATTTCTATGGTCTGCCATTCTATTCTCCAGACACGCTTAAAATTTTAAACCGTTTTCACGCGCCGATTCGGCCAATGCCTTGACCCTGCCGTGATACTTGAAACCCGAACGATCAAAAGCCACCTTTTCTATGCCTGCAGCTTTTGCCTTCTCGGCGATAACCTTGCCAACCGCGGAGGCCGCATCGATATTACCCGGATACTTGACCAGTGCCCTGACGTCAGCGGATAAAGTCGAGGCGGACACGAGAATGCTTCCAGTCTTGCCTGAAAACACCTGGGCATAGGTATGGCGTGGTGTGCGGTGTACCGTCAAACGATCAATACCAAGCGACGCGATTTTAGCGCGGGTACGACGTGAACGACGGATACGAGATGATTTTTTATCCATGATTGGCCTATTTCTTCTTTGCTTCTTTTCTGATGATTTGCTCATCGGCATACTTGACGCCCTTACCCTTGTAGGGCTCTGGCGGCCTGAAGGCACGGATTTCTGCACTTGCCTGGCCTACCTGTTGCTTGCTACAACCACGCACGGTAATTTCAGTAGGACTGACGCACTCAATTTGAATACCTTCTGGCACCTGGTATACGACGGGATGGGAAAATCCCAACGAGAGGCTCAGTTTTGCGCCCTGGAGTTGCGCCCGATAACCTACGCCGACCAGGACCAGCTTTTTCTCGTAGCCGCTCAATACACCGGTAATCATATTGCTCACTACGGATCGCGTAGTACCGGTGATAGCCATCGCCGATTTTGATTCGTCCCGGGGTGAAAATGTCAGTACATTATTCTCAT
>JACZQS010000076.1 GCA_022545625.1 Pseudomonadota bacterium | reverse complement strand
ATCGCTTTAATTAAGCTTAGCCTCGAATTTACTAAAGAATTTTAAAAACTAGTTTTAACGTGGGTGCAATACTAATTAGCGTCGGCCGATTTAAACTATATTGGAAATAGGCCAATACTGTTATAGAATCCCATGCCTTTTTATCGATTTCTGCGTCCCCATATACATAAGCAGGTTTTGAACAATTTAAACGGAGATTATCTATGCCCATATACGAGTATGTCTGCACGGAATGTGAGCATCCCCATGAGGCATTACAAAAGATGAGTGATGCACCACTGACAGACTGCCCTGTTTGCGGAAAATCTGCTTTAAAGAAGAAGATTTCGGCCTCGGGTTTCAGGCTGAGTGGATCGGGATGGTACGAAACTGACTTCAAATCGGACAAGCAAAGAAATCTGGTAGACAAACCCAAGGAATCATCTGCTAAATCCGATACCTCGAGCAAGACCTCAACGAAGAAAGAAGCATCCGGCAAAAAAGAGGCCGCAGCCTGAACCAGGCTAGATAACCGGGGAATGCGTTAGCGTGCCCCTAAGGCGGTTATCCGCTGTCCGGGGAATATAGCAGGCACACTGATTAACCTACCCCTGAAACTGTTTACCTGAATCCATCTGGAATAAAAAAATCATGCGCACGCACTACTGTGGTGAACTAAACCAGCAAGATATTGGCCAGGTGGTCAGTGTTTGTGGCTGGGTAAATCGTCGTCGTGACCATGGTGGTGTCATTTTTGTCGACCTGCGCGACAAAAAAGGCATGTTACAAGTCGTTTTTGACCCGGATGATGCAGCAATGTTTTCGCTGGCCGAGAGTCTGCGAAACGAATTTGTGTTAAAAGTCGACGGAATCGTGAGAATTCGACCCGAGGGTACTCTCAACAAAGACATGCCGACCGGTGAAATTGAACTCCTGGCTCAGAATCTGCAAGTTTTGAATGTCTCGGAAACGCCCCCGTTTCAACTAGACGATGATGAAGTACACGATGATCTTCGTCTCAGGTACCGCTATATAGATCTGCGCCGGCCGGAAATGCAAAAACGCATACAATTACGAGCAAAGGTGACGCATTATTTACGCGGTTGGCTCGAAGATCACGATTTTATGGATATCGAAACCCCGATGCTGACAAGGGCCACTCCCGAGGGCGCGCGTGATTATCTGGTGCCAAGTCGTACTCATGCTGGTTCATTCTTTGCCTTGCCGCAATCGCCTCAATTGTTCAAGCAATTACTGATGATGTCGGGCATGGACCGTTACTACCAGATCGTGCGCTGTTTTCGAGACGAGGATTTGCGTGCCGATCGCCAGCCCGAATTTACCCAGCTCGATATCGAAACCTCGTTTATGGATGAAGAAGGCATCATGTCGATGATGGAATCGATGATGCGCGGATTGTTCAATTCAGTCGTGGGTGCGGATATCGAAGGCTCGTTTCCACGCTTGAGTTACGCACAGGCAATGGAACGGTATGGTTCGGATAAACCGGATTTACGCATCTCGCTGGAATTGAAAACTGTCTCCGACCTGCTTGCCGATGTGGAGTTCAAAGTTTTCTCCGGTCCGGCTAATGATCCGCAGGGTCGAGTTGCGGCATTACGTGTTCCCGGTGGCAATGCCCTGACGCGGAAGGAAATCGATGTCTATACCGAGTACGTAGGTCGTTACGGCGCCCGCGGTCTGGCCTACATAAAATGTAACGATATCGATCAGGGCAGGGACGGGTTGCAATCGCCGATTCTAAAGTTTTTACCCGATGAGGCTGTCAGCGAAATTATTCTTCGCAGTCAGGCACAAAGCGGAGATTTAATCTTCTTTGGTGCGGATAAAGCCAAAATTGTCAATGAATCGCTTGGTGCTTTGCGTATCAAGGTTGCGCAGGACCTGGGTCTGGTGGAACAGGGCTGGCGTTTTCTATGGGTGATCGATTTCCCCATGTTCGAATACGATGAGCGCGAAAAACGCCTGACTGCGTTACACCACCCATTTACCGCTCCGAGCACGAATGATGCGGATGAACTCGAAGCGAATCCCGGTAAAATGCTCTCGAGAGCTTACGATATGGTGTTAAACGGTACCGAACTGGGCGGCGGATCGATTCGGATTCACACTACGGAGATGCAACAAAGGGTATTAAAATTGCTTGGCATTGACGAGCAGGAAGCCGAAGAAAAATTTGGATTCCTGCTTAACGCGTTACGCTACGGTTGTCCACCGCACGGTGGTATCGCCTTTGGATTAGACCGATTGGTAATGTTGATGGCAGGTGCCAATTCTATTCGCGACGTAATGGCATTCCCCAAGACCCAGACTGCCACCTGCCTGTTAACCCAGGCTCCTTCCCCGGTTAGCGAAAAACAGCTCAGGGAATTATCGATTCGAGTACGCAAACCAACCCTCGAATCCTGATTGGCAGAACCATTCGCAAGTGCTAGTATTTTAATTCTCAGCCCGGAGTAAAGAAGATCATGGCAGCTACAGCAATAGACCTCCAGCCTTATGCCTCGCTGGACGACGAGGATTGCGAACAGCGTATCATCAAGGCCAAGCAAACCCTCGGAGATCGGCTGGTAATACTGGGTCACCATTATCAGCGCGACGAAGTATTCAAACATGCCGATTTCTCAGGAGACTCGCTTAAACTTTCTCGCGAAGCGGCCAAATCGAATGCCGAGTACATAGTATTTTGCGGTGTGCATTTCATGGCCGAAGTGGCCGATATCATCTCTCGTCCCGATCAAATTGTGCTACTACCGGATTTATCGGCCGGTTGTGCCATGGCCGATATGGCTGATCTCGACCAGGTAGAGCGCGCCTGGACTGAACTCTCTTCGGTACTGGACGCGGAACAAAGTATCACTCCGGTAACCTATATTAATTCGGCGGCGAACCTGAAGTCTTTTTGCGGTAAGCACGGCGGTGTGGTTTGTACCTCTACCAATGCACAGAAAATTATTGAATGGTCGTTTGCGCAACGTGAAAAAGTCCTGTTTTTCCCTGATCAACACCTCGGCCGTAACACCGGAGTGAAAATGGATATTCCACTCGAGCAGATGGTTACCTGGGACTACGACCAGCCAATGGGTGGATTGACACCTGAGGATATCAGGCAGGCGAAAATTATATTATGGAAAGGTTTTTGCTCGGTACACCAGATGTTTAAACCCGAGCAGATCGAAAACTTCAGGCGCGAAACGCCCAATGGCAAGGTAATCTCTCATCCGGAAGCGAGTTATGAAGTCTGCCAACTTTCGGATTATGTCGGTTCTACCGAATTCATCATAAAAACTATCACCGATTCCGAGCCTGGGAGTCAATGGCTGGTAGGCACCGAATTGAATCTGGTGAATCGCCTACATCAGACTCTGGCCGACGAAAACAAGACAGTACAGTTTATGTCGCCGATGCTGTGCATGTGTTCCACCATGTTCCGGATCGACCCCCAGCATCTGGCCTGGGTGCTGGAAAACCTGGTCGAAGGCCATGTGGTGAATCAAATTTCGGTTGCTGAAGACGTGGCCAGCAATGCACGCATTGCCCTCCAGCGCATGTTCGATAACTAGAAGTTATCACGGGCGCCCTTTATGGCCGATGAAGAGAACGCGTATAGCTTCACCACCAGGGCCTCCCAACTCATAAAGCTAAGCAGGCTCGGAAAAAACGGTTTTCCAATGCGTCGCGGTGGTCGATTGCCCGAAGTGACGGTCGCTTATGAGTCCTGGGGAGAACTCACTCCCGGTGCCGATAATGCAGTACTGATATTCACCGGCCTTTCCCCTAGCGCCCATGCCGCCTCGTCGAGCGAAGATTCATCGCCGGGATGGTGGGAATACATGATTGGACCGGACAAGGCGATCGATACTAATCGATTCTTTGTTGTCTGTATGAATTCCCTGGGTGGTTGTTATGGAACAACAGGCCCGGGATCGCTCAATCCAGAAACAGGTAACAAATATGGTGTCGACTTCCCCAATTTGACCGTCGAAGATATTGCCGGTACCGGTCACGAATTGATGCGTGAACTGGGAGTTGAAAATCTGCATGCGGCGGTAGGTTCGTCGATGGGTGGCATGGCCTCGATTGCCTATGCGATACAATTTCCGCAGAATCTCGAATATCTGATTGCGATTTCTGCCGCGGCACAGGCATTACCATTAAGCATAGCGATACGCTCGCTACAACGCGAAATCATCCGAAGTGATCCGGCCTGGAAAGATGGTCGATATAAAACCGGTGAAGAACCGCTAGCAGGCATGGCATTAGCGCGTAAACTGGGGCTGGTGTCCTACCGGGCTGCAGACGAATGGAATTCGAAATTTGATCGAAGTAAGATACCCGAGGAGAAGCTAACCGGTAAACCCTTTGAAATAGATTTCGAAATTGAGAGCTATCTCGAGTATAACGCGCAGAAATTCATCCACAGCTTCGATGCAAATAGTTACCAGTATCTTTCGCGCTGTATGGACTGGTTTGACATCGCCGAGCACGGCGGCTCGGTCGATGCCGGCATGGCCAAAATTAAAGTGAAGAAAGCGCTGATAATCGGTGTGACCACTGATATTCTTTTTCCCCTGCGGCAACAGCGCGAACTGGCTGATAGCTTGAGCGCCACCAACACAGAAGTGGATCATGTCGAAATCGATTCGCCCAACGGACACGATGCTTTTTTGATCGACGACAGGCAATTCTCGCCAGTGGTAGCGAAATTTCTCAGCGAATCCTACGGTTGAGAATTTATTCCCAGCCTATCTTTCCAGGTATTGTAATTTATCCGGTACACCATCCCATTCATCAGCATCCTCGGGCGGCGGTTTGCTGACTGTCAGGACCGGCCAGATTTGCGACAATTCTTCGTTTAATGCGAGAAACTGCTGTTGATCCTCTGGCATGTCGTCTTCGTCGACAATAGCGTCTACCGGGCATTCGGGCACACACAATGTGCAATCGATACATTCGTCGGGATCTATCACCAGAAAATTGGGACCCTCGTGAAAGCAGTCGACCGGACATACATCGACGCAATCCATGTATTTACACTTGATGCAATTTTCGAGAACAACAAATGTCATGCGTTACCCCTTGGGAATTAGCTATTTGGTGGGTTGAGATCACGCGGAAGTCTAAATAGGCGTTGATCAAACTTCAAGACAATTATCGACTGGAATTGGGGTCATCCAGTAATTGTTTGAGCGCGTATAACTTATCCAGGGCCTGTTTTGGGGTTAACTCGTCGACATCCAGCGTGGCGAGATGTTCGATGGCAGGATGGGTTAAGGATTCAGGCTGTTCAGGCTCGCTGAACAGGTCAATTTGCGGCCCGCTCTGCTCGGCCTGTTGTTCGAGTAATTTGAGCTTGCGCCGCGCTAACTGGATCGCAGAACCCGGAATGCCGGCAAGCCTGGCGACCTGTAAACCAAAACTCTGGTTAGCGGGACCGGCCTTGACCCGGTGCATAAAAATTATATCATCGCCATGCTCTACCGCGTCGAGATGGACGTTTTCGATATTATCGTACTGTTCGGGTAGTTGGGTTAGCTCGAAATAATGGGTCGCAAACAGGGTAAACGCGCCCGATTTTTTTGCCAGGTGATCCGCACATGCCCAGGCCAACGCGAGGCCGTCGAAGGTACTCGTACCGCGGCCAATTTCGTCCATCAAAACCAGGCTGTTGCCGGTGGCGTTGTTGAGAATATTGGCAGCCTCGGTCATCTCTACCATAAACGTAGAGCGACCGCCCGATAAATCGTCACTGGCACCAATGCGGGTAAATATTTGATCAATCGGGCCGATTCTGGCCGCCTCAGCGGGGACATAACTACCCATGCAGCTGAGTATGACAATCAATGCAATCTGGCGCATATAGGTCGATTTCCCACCCATGTTAGGCCCGGTAATCAGTAGCATGCGACGGTTCGCATCGAGCAGCGTATCATTAGCGATAAATGACCCCCGCATGACCTGTTCGACTACTGGATGTTTGCCGGCTTTTATATCAAGCGTGGCTGTCTCGACCAGCGTTGGCGCCGACCAGTTGTATGCGTCGGCACAGTTTGAAAAACTCACTAGCACATCGAGTTGCGCAAGACCCGTGGCACATTGTTGCAATGGGGCCAAATCCAAGGAAAGCTGGGTTAGCAGTAATTCATACAAATGTTTCTCGCGAGCCAGCGATCGCTCCCTGGCACTGAGAACCTTGTCTTCGAATGCTTTCAGCTCGGGCGTAATATAACGTTCAACCGCTTTCAAGGTCTGGCGTCGGACGTATTCAACTGGAATCGCGCGGCCCTGGCTTTTACTGATTTCAATGTAAAACCCATGAACCCTGTTATAGGCGACCTTCAGCGATTTGATTCCGGTATTACGCTGTTCCCTGGCCTCCAGGTCGATCAAAAACTGATCCGCGTTAGCGCTCAGATCGCGTAGCTCGTCAAGTTCCGAGTCATACCCGGGTTTGATTACGCCACCATCCCGGATCAGTAGTGGCGGTTCGTCGATAATCGCCGAGTCGAGCAATTCGACGGTTTGCGGGTGGGTAGCAATCTGCTCAGATAATTTTTGTAATAAGGGGCTATCGAGTAGCGATACGATATTTTGTAGCTGCGGCATTAGTTTTAGTGTCGACCCCAGTGTGGTGAGATCACGTGGTCTTGCGCTAAGCAGCGCAATGCGCGCCAGAATTCTTTCGATATCACCGACCGAGCGCATCGTATCGGCGATAGTTTCGAATTGCCGATTATCGAGCAGGGCGGCGACAGCGTGATGCCTGTGTCGAACCTGGGTTTGATCGCGTAGCGGTTTTTGTAACCAGCGGTTGAGTTCGCGATGCCCCATAGCCGTGCTACAGCGATTCAGAATAGCGAGCAGGCTATGGTCCGACGATTGTCGGCTAAGGCTCTGCACCAGCTCGAGATTTTGACGACTATTGCTGTCGATCAGCAATACGTCCGAAATATGATCGGTAGTGATTGGCTGTATATGGGGTAATGCGACCTTGAGCGTTTCCCTGAGATATTGCAGCAGACAACCGGCGGCAGCGACTGCCAATGGTAAATCGCCTAGGCCGAAACCCCCCAGGTCACGCGTCTGGTATTGATCGCAGAGTATGCGGGTGGTTGTTTCGAGTTCAAAATACCAGGGTGGCATCGTGTGTGCGCGTTGCTGGTAATGCGCATCTAACGGTAGTGCCTGATCTTCACAGGCGATTATTTCGGCTGGATCAAGGCGTGCAATTTCGCTGCCAAGCATATCGTCCGAGTCGACCTGGCTCACCACGAACCGGCCTGAACTAATTTCCAGCGACGCGATTCCCCAGCTGTGCTTTTGACGGAAAATGCTGCAGAGCAAATTTTCGCGACGATCCTGTAACAGCGATTCCTCGGTCAGGGTGCCGGGCGTTACCACCCTCGCCACCTGGCGTTCGACCGGCCCCTTGCTGGTGGCCGGGTCGCCGACCTGTTCGCAGATAGCAATCGATTCGCCGGCTTTTACCAGTTTACCCAGGTAACTGTCGATCGCATGGTAGGGGATACCACACATAGGTATCGGCTCGCCGGCCGACTGACCGCGTTTGGTCAAAGTGATATCGAGCAGGCGGGAGGCTTTTTTCGCATCGTCAAAAAACAATTCGTAAAAATCGCCCATGCGATAAAACAACAGGGTCTCGGGATATTCTGCCTTGATGCGCAAGAACTGCTGCATCATTGGTGTGTGCGATGTATCCGGGCGTTTGACTGGATTACAAGTATTGATAACAGGTTCCTGTTTTTCTAAAGGCTACCGCCTGAAATGAATTCGAGCGATTATTCTGACCAGTGCCGGCAGCAATATCAATAAATTTACGGCGGAACCCGGCGAAAATCAACAATGACGCATATCCAAGCTTCGAAAATGAGTATCAGGGGGGTTAGTCTCCTCGATATCCTTAATATGAATTCTGCTCATGCCTGTTGTTTGGCGACAGCATTTCCTATAATCATAAAAACCGGCAGATCGATGGATTCATTGCAAAAACAATTATTTGTTGCGGCTTCCCGTAACGACGCTACGGCTATTCTTACCGCGCTTGAAAAAGGTGTCGATATTGAAACTCGTGACGCGGCTGGCTGTTCGGCCCTATTGAAGGCCACTCACCACAATGCAATTGAAGGTGCCCGAATCCTGATAGATGCCGGGGCCAACGTGAATGCGATGGATAATATCGGTGATTCCCCTTATCTCTATGCGGGTGCGGAAGGTCGGTTGGAAATTCTGCGTATGACACTCGAACACGGTGCCGACCTCACCAGCGTCAATCGCTATGGTGGTACGGCCTTGATCCCAGCGGCCCATCACGGCCACGTTGAAACGGTCCGTGAATTACTCAAAACCAAAACCGATATTGATCGTGTCAACTATCCTGGCTGGACCGCCTTACTGGAAGCCATTATTCTTGGGGATGGTGGGCTAACCTATATTGAGATTGTGCAATTACTTGTCGACGCCGATGCTGATGTTAATATTGCCGATGGCGATGGTGTATTACCGTTGGCTCACTCCCTTGAGCGAGGATATTTGGAAATAACGGAAATATTGCGCAATGCGGGCGCGAAAGCCAATTACTGAAAGTGGGACACGCAAACACTTGGGCCCAATTATTCTATGCGCTTGCCGATCTACCGTTGATCAGCCACTTTTCAATCCAGATAGTCCTTTGCCTCCCAATAGTACTCGCACTAGAAGATTGGCGCCGATAAAAAAGCCTAGATTAAAGCATAAAAATTATTTGTTATATTATTATTCTTGGGTAGTTGTTTTTCTTATAGTATATGGCTTTGTAAAATTGGCGCGGGTGTACTGAAGT
>JACZQS010000075.1 GCA_022545625.1 Pseudomonadota bacterium | reverse complement strand
AACCTGCTACCCATCGCGACCCGAATTTTTCACCTGCCTCGTGTCAGCATGGCCGACCGGCATATCATGTGGTGGGGCGGGCTCAAGGGAGGCCTCGCGATCGCGGTGGTGTTGTCGATTCCGGATAGCCTGCCTGAAAAACAATACCTGTTCGACCTGACTATCGGCGTGGTGATGTTCACGCTACTGGTCAGCGCGCCGACGATACGCCCGTTGATGGAGCGCCTGGGACTCGACCGGCTCAGCGAGGGTGAAGACCTCGAGCTCAGGAATGCGCTGATCACTGCCCGCAAGGATTCCAGGAACTGGCTTACCGAATTACTGGACCATTCCCTGTTATCCAAAGAAGCATGGGAAACCTTGATGATCAGGATTCGCCTGGCATTTAGTATCGGTATGTTCGACGAAGGCAGTGAAAAACACGAAGACGATGAATACATGGCCATTTTTCGCGCCTACCAGACTGAACAGTCGGTGCTCGAATCGCTATACGACGCCAATGTCATCAGCCAGTACGTATACCTGCGTATGAACGATGCACGCCTCGATATGCAGGAGGCGCTGCGCACGGGAAAATCCGAGCACAGGGCAATGCGTGCAAGCAATCGTAAAAGCCTGTTCGTGCGCGTGGAGGGATATCTGCTGCGTTTTTCCAGGGAACGCCCATGGATGTCGAAATTACTTGCCCGGTACCAGGTGCTACGTCTGGTTCAACAGATCGAGCGCCACATAGCCAAGGTAATTATCAGTAACAATATCATCGAAATGCTCAAACACCAGGATGAACTGGACCAGTCGGCGCGTGACCAGTTAATCGAAAACTATAGCGCGCGTAACCGCTTTTATCGCAAGGAGCTGGCCACCGCGGAACAGCATTTCCCGGGTTTCTTTCACCGCAATATGGAACGAATGGCGCATCGCTCGATGATCAATCGCGGCTGGATGCATGTTGAAAAGCAGTTTGAGCATGGTGAAATAGGCGCCAAGGGTTACAACATCATCAAGAACAAGGTTGCCCTCGAACTCGAAGGCATCACCATTGGCGAGGTCAGTTTGCCCAGGAGTAGTGAGTCGCTGTCCGACCTGCTCGACCAGGTAAACCTGTTCAACACGCTTAGCAGTGAAGATCGGCGCGACCTCGAAATTCAGGCAAACGATATCACATTCCTCGCCGGAGACACGATCGTCGGTGAATCCGAAAAGGGTGACAATTTTTATATATTAATACATGGCACTGCTGCCGTATTAAAGCTGGACGAAGAGGGTAGCCACCAGCAGGTTACCGAGTTTAAGGATGGCGATATAATAGGAGAGTCTTCGTTACTGGAGCAGGAAAAAGGCAGGCACCGCCGCAGCGCGAGCATCGTCGCACGAACCGCCTGCAACCTGGTCAGCATCCCCAGGAATGCGATGCTCAAAATCGTCGATAAATACCCCGATATCCGCCAGCAATTACAGGAGATTCACGACCAGCGAATCAACGCTGTAGTACAACCCGGGTGAACTCGATTCATCCAAAGAAAATCTCGTCTGGATGTCGATTGCTGTAAGGAGATGCACTGTGCAAGCCTCAACCAATTTGCGATAACTTCATCAACTTCCTGATGTCATCCAAAACCCGATAGTGATCAAATTCAGCCGGGTAGTGCATCATATAATTATTATCCGGGTCCACCAGGTAGAGTTGCGGAGTCGAACCTACCTGTTCAACACCCGCTACCCGGAACTGGGAATATAGCAACTCACTACTGTTCTCTATGACGACCAGGTCAGGGTAGTCGACTAAAAAAGAGGTCAATTCTTTATCTTCTGCATTAGTGACAATCAGTAAATTCTGCAACCTCGGTGTATCTCGCCCGAGCAGAGTCCTTATTTGACGCAGGTAGAAAAGGTTCGACTGGCATTGTTGCGAACAGGAGTCTCGCGCAATCAACAGGAATATCCATTTTCGACCGAAACCATTTTCGAACCGGTCGCCAGTCACAGACTCCAGTACCGGCCACTGAAGTTTTTTCACCGGTTGTACCAGGGTGCCATAATTGATACTTTCCGGCCTGAGTTCAAATACGTATAAGGCCATCCAGCCACCTACAAATGGTGAAGCAAAAACCAGCACCAGCGCGATAAACTTGAGCCGATGCCATAACAGGCTATTGTTATTCACCGTTCGCGCTTCTCTAAATTCAAACCAATAAATAAACCCAGCGAAATTGCAGCAAATGCAAACCACTGCCAGGCGTAGGCGCGACTTTTCTCCGGGTCTGCCCATACTGGATTCCAATGACGCCGGTAATGCCCCGCCTGCTCCGGGTCCAGCCATAGTGTCATCGGCAACAGGTGATTTTGAAAACGAATCTGCAGCGCATCGATATCGAGATAAGGTATTACCTGGGGCCATTCATCATGGAGCGAGACCTGACCCATCCTGAAACCACCGGTATGCGGGATACTGACTATTCCCCGAACCAGCCCATCGGCTGCCGGTACCTCGATCCGCGGCAACTGTTCACGCGTACTACCAAGCGCCACCCAGCCACGATTAACCAGCACAATTTTATCACCCCCGTTTAATTCGAATGGCGTCAACACATGATAACCTGCCTGGCCCTGATCTAACTGGTTGTCGATCAACAGCGTCCGGGATAAATCATACTGGCCGCTTATTATTATTTTTCGAAACTCCATATCTGACAAATCCACCTCCGATAACGATTCCGATGCTGAAAATTGTCGATAGTCGGCATCGAGCCTGGCTTCGAATCTCAGCTTTATGTCGTCCTTATAGGCGGCCCGGTCGAGCTGCCATAGCCCAAGCGAGATGAACAGGAAAAGTCCGCCAAATGTTATGACTGCCATCAGCCAGGAGGGCGTAAAACGTCGATTAAAAATAATCATATCGCGTGAATACCCGGATCGAGTAAAATAGCTTCAGAAAATTGCGAGTTTGACCGCCTGGCATGGCACGACTGCGACACCTCCGGTAGAGACTTTAAAACAGAAATATTATTCCACATTAGCAATGATCATCAAAATCATAATATTAATTCTGTTAGCACTGATTCTCATTAGCCTGGGTGCCGGCATGTTTAGTCTGATCAAAGATCGCGGGGAAACGAATCGTACCGTAAAATTCCTGACCATTCGAATAGTACTCTCGATAGCACTATTTGTGCTGCTCGGTATTTCATTTATGATGGGCTGGATCCAACCCCACGGCTTAATGCCACCGGGCTAGCTAGGTCAGGGTAACCAGGCATGCCCGTACAGCACTTCATAACTGGCGATAAATTTTCCCTGTTCGTAGCCCAGCTGTCGATAATAGCTTTCCAGCCGCTTGAGTTTGGCCGGCGTCATTAGTCCGCGACCACGGCCTTTATCCGCGTTAATCGCCCCTGTGTTTTTCAGGTCGTCGAACACCTGCCGAAATTCCTGATACTCGAGACGTATGATTTCCGCATCGACCACCGGCTGCTGAAATCCGCTCGCCATCATCGCATCGCCGATATCATGCATATCGATAAACTGATGCACATGCGGGATCTGGTCTATTCTGGACCAGCTCTCGCGCAACTCCTTGAGTGTTCCAGGCCCAAAAGTTGCAAACATCAGCAAACTGCCTGGTCGCCCAATTCGATAAAACTCTTTAAAGGTAGCGCCGATATCGTTTACCCATTCCAGTGCGAGATTGGAAAACAGCAGGTCAAAACTACCATCGGCAAATGGCATATTTTCCATATCTGAATTCACCAGGCGCTTCCGGCGCAGAAAACCAACCTGCTTTTTGCTTGCTTGCAGCATCGAGAAGGCCAGATCCAGTCCGACTATTTTGCTACGCGGGTATTTCTTTTGTAGTCCCGCAATTCCCTTGCCGGTGCCACAGCCAATATCGATCACGGCCCCGGGATTATGACGAATATATTCGAGCCTCGCCAAAAGCCGGGATAACACCTCGGTCTGCAAAATAGCAGCACGGTCGTAACTCCTGGCTGCCCGATCAAATGATTTTTTGATCGAAAATTTATCCAGACGAGGCAGGTTGAGTAAATCCAACGATGAAACCTTATATTTCCACGGTTTTAAAGGGTGGTCAAAATCCGCAATTATCCCATTGGCAGGGCACCAGATCAGCGAAATCAATTGATCCGGACGAGATCGGCACCGCGATGGTTATCAATTTTACCTTATCCGGTGGCTTTAGCCCGATAATTTCTTTAGCTGCTGCCAACCCCATTTTAATCTGATAGAGTGCGGTGACGGTATAAGAAACACATCTGCAAACCATGATGACCTCCTCGGCCACCGCTATGATCGGCTTATTGCTTTTCGCCTACCTGATTGGCTCGCTATCTTCGGCGATTCTGCTGAGCAAACTGATGGGCTTTGCCGATCCCCGAACCGATGGCTCAAATAATCCCGGCGCCACCAATGTTCTGCGCATCGCCGGGAAGAAAGCAGCATTCTTTACGCTTACAGGTGATTGCCTGAAGGGTCTGATACCGGTATTAATCGCACACTGGCTGGTCGATGACCACCTCATCGTTGCCTTGGCGGGATTCTGCGCTTTCCTCGGACATTGCTTCTCGAGTTATTTTGGCTTCAAGGGTGGCAAGGGAGTAGCAACAGCCATCGCGGTAAGTGTCGGGTTTCAGTGGATGGTCGGTGTGATTACTATTGCAATCTGGCTTTTGTTCGCCAGGGTATTCAAGATTTCCTCACTGGCTGCGATTGTTTCATTTATTTCCCTGCCGGCCCTGATTTACTGGCAGGAAGCCTCTTTGGCAATAACAGGCGTATTTGCACTGATGTCATCTATCCTGATATGGCGTCATAAAAGCAACATCCAGCGCCTGCTAAAAGGAACCGAGTCCTAACCGCTCACTTCTGGCAACGCTTCTATCGACCACCTGGGTAACACATCGAATACGGCTTCGTCACGTTGCCCGGCGAGCAAACGCATCGCACCGGCATAGGCAATCATCGCTCCGTTATCGGTACAATATTCCGGTGGTGGATAATATACCCTGCCCCCACGGTCCTTGGCTAATTTGCTCAACACCTGGCGCAGGCACATATTGGCACCCACTCCACCCGCTACTACGAGTCGAGAAATACCTGTCTCGGTCAATGCACGATCACACTTGATACGCAAGGTTTCAACCACGGCCCGTTGGAAGGCGAATGCGATTTCGGCGCGCGTGGTTTCGTCTAGCGGGCTGTTTTGCTGCACGGTATACAGCGCATAAGTCTTCAGCCCGCTAAAACTAAAATCCAGCCCCGGTCGATTGGTCATAGGGCGGGGAAAGGTAAACCGGGAATCGGCAGTTTGATCGGCCAGAGCTGCCAGCTCGGGGCCACCAGGATAGGGCAAGCCCAGTAATTTGGCCGTCTTGTCAAAAGCCTCGCCTACCGCATCGTCCAGCGTTTCACCCAGAATTCGATAACTACCGAGAGCCGTAGCTTCGACCAGCATCGTGTGCCCACCCGAAACCAGCAGGGCGACAAAGGGAAATTCTGGGATATCGTCGGTTAACATCGGGGCCAGCAAGTGGCCTTCCATATGGTGTACGCCGAGTACCGGTACCTGCAACGACCAGCCGAGGCCGCGCGCCAGGCTGGCTCCTACCATCAATGCCCCCATCAACCCCGGACCTCGGGTATAGGCTATCGCATCAATCTCTTCGACTGGCCCGAATTCATCTAAAATTTCCCGTATCAACAGGGCCGCCTTGACCACATGGTCACGCGAGGCAAGTTCCGGCACGACACCACCGAATTCACGGTGCTTTTCGATCTGCGAATACAGTCGCTGCCACATTTGACCGCTATCGGTATCGAATAATGCGATCCCGGTCTCATCGCATGAGCTTTCTAGCCCTAAAACCTTCATTTGTGCCCCTAAATGTCTACAATTTGTGCGTTTGCCAATTGATATTTAATCTTGCCTCCTTATAATTGTTCGGCTCAAAAAGCGGCGCGGTATAATATTGCACCCGAAACCCAACAACCTGGACTATTTTTAATATGCCATCAGTAAAAGTAAAGGACAATGAGCCATTTGATTTCGCGCTGCGGCGCTTCAAAAGGTCTTGTGAAAAAGCCGGCGTTCTTACCGAGACCCGCCGCCGACAGCATTACGAAAAACCCACCTCGGTACGCAAGCGTAAATCGGCTGCCGCAGTGAAACGCAATTTCAAACGTATCTCCAAGGATTTCGGTACCAGAAGGCGCCTGTACTAGCGCTGTTTCGACCTGATAATGCCCGCCAGTACGCTCAAACTCAAACTTCAGTCTGATATGAAGTCGTCGATGAAAGCTGGCGACAAGGCCAGACTTTCAGTGATTCGCCTGATGCTTGCCGCGATCAACCAAATCGAAGTCGACGAAAGAATTGAGCTGGACGACAGCCGTATTACCGCTGTACTCGACAGGATGACAAAACAGCGCCGGGAATCGATCGAACATTTTTCCAGTGCTTCGCGCGACGATTTGATCGCCATCGAAGAGTATGAACTTCAAACTATCAGGGAATATCTTCCCGAACTACTTTCGCAAGCCGAAATCAATACCCTGGTCGAGCAATCGATCCAGGCTAGCGATGCATCCTCTATTAAGGACATGGGCAGGGTAATGGGGTTACTCAAGCCTCAACTGCAAGGTCGCGCCGATATGAAAAAAGTAAGCCAACTGATAAAATCCAGGCTCGACACTGCCTGACACAAAAATTCTGATGTCTAACGTTTTCCAGTTCATGGAAGTACAACGCTCCGACCCGGCTAAAAAACCGATGCTCAGTCGGGTAAAGGGTTTCACCGAAATATATACCGATTTTAACCAGCAGGACGCCGCGAATCAGTCCGAACGCTGTATCGATTGTGGCAACCCCTACTGTGAATGGAAATGCCCGGTGCACAACTATATCCCCAACTGGCTCAAAATGGTCGCCGAAGGTAACCTGATGGAAGCCGTTGAAATGTGCCACAAAACCAATAGCCTGCCCGAGGTCTGTGGCCGAATTTGTCCGCAGGACCGGCTCTGCGAAGGTGCCTGCACGCTGAACACCGGGTTTGGAGCGGTGACCATTGGATCGGTCGAAAAGTACATTACCGATACCGCGATCGCACAGGGCTGGTCGCCCGACCTATCGGCTGTCGTCGATAGTGGAAAAAAAGTAGCGGTGATCGGTGCCGGTCCAGCTGGAATTGGCTGCGCCGATGTACTCGCCCGCAACGGTGTGAAGTCTGTCCTCTACGACCGATATCCCGAGATTGGTGGTTTACTCACTTTTGGCATACCGCCATTCAAACTCGAAAAAGAGGTCATCACGCGGCGGCGAACAATGTTTGAAAACATGGGCATAGAATTTCGCCTGAATATTGAAGTTGGCAAAGACATTGGCTTCGATCAACTGCTCGCAGGCTATGACGCGGTATTCCTCGGCATGGGTACCTATACCTATATGAAGGGTGGATTTCCGGGTGAAGACAAGGCGGGCGTATTCGAAGCACTACCCTACCTGGTTGCTAATATCCATCACCAGATCGATTTTGATACCACGGACGTGCCAGAGTTTATCGACCTGGCCGGCAAAAACGTTGTCGTCCTGGGCGGTGGTGATACCGCAATGGATTGCAATCGTACCGCGATTCGACAGCAGGCCCTGAGCGTCACCTGCGCCTACCGGCGCGATGAAGCCAACATGCCAGGTTCGATGCGTGAAGTGACTAACTCCAAGGAGGAAGGTATTCGGTTTTTATTTAACCGCCAGCCGGTCGAAATTGTAGGTGACAGCAAGGTCGAAGGGGTCAAGCTGGTATCGACAAAGTTGGGAGAAGCCGATGAACAGGGTCGCCGCAGGCCCGAGGTGATCCCGGGATCAGAGGAAATTCTCACCGCCGATGCAGTGATTATCGCATTTGGGTTTCGCCCAGATCCAGCCGACTGGTTTTCTGAGTTTCAAATCGACATCGATGATTCGGGCAAGGTAACCGCTCCCGAGCAGGGCCCCTACCCGTTTCAGACATCGAATGAAAAAATATTTGCCGGTGGCGACATGGTGCGTGGGTCGGACCTGGTCGTTACCGCCATCTACGAGGGCAGAAAAGCGGCGGAAGGTATCCTGGACTACCTGGAAGTATAGGTAATGAGTTATGCGCCCCTGAAGAACGATCGCTTAATCAAGGCCCTGTTGCGCCAACCTACCGATACCACCCCAGTATGGATTATGCGTCAGGCCGGGCGATACCTGCCCGAATACCGCGAAACTCGTAAAGCTGCTGGCGGCTTCCTCGATCTTTGCAAGAATAAAGACCTCGCTTGCGAGGTCACGCTCCAGCCACTGCGCCGTTTCAATCTCGATGCGGCCATATTATTTTCCGACATTTTGACGATTCCTGATGCGATGGGCCTGGGTTTGTATTTTAGCGAGGGTGAAGGGCCTAAATTCGAAAGGCCGGTCCGAAACGAAAAGGATATCAATAAACTGTTCGTACCCGATCCAGCCGAAAAATTGCGTTATGTCACCGATGCCGTCAGCCTGGTGCGAACCGAACTCGATGGCGCAGTGCCATTAATCGGTTTCAGCGGCAGCCCCTGGACCCTGTCAACTTATATGATCGAAGGCAGTAGCTCTAAAGACTACCGCTACGTCAAAGGCATGATGTATGAAAGCCCGGCAGCCATGCATCGATTGCTGGATACACTCGCGCAATCGGTTGCTGCCTATCTGAATGCACAAATTGAAGCCGGTGCCCAGGCGGTAATGATTTTTGATACCTGGGGTGGAGTGTTAACCCCGCAAGCCTACCGCAGCTTTTCACTCGATTATATGCAGCAGGTCGTTGACCAGTT
>JACZQS010000346.1 GCA_022545625.1 Pseudomonadota bacterium | reverse complement strand
TGCACCGTCTCAGTTGGTGACTCTCGATCCGGGTCGTGGCGGAGATTTCGCCCGGCTGCTGGTCAAGCAGCTTTCGGAGAATACGTTTACCGATCTGCAGAAGCGGGACACCGCCTGGCAGTCAGTACCGCCTCCGCTCTATCAGGAAGGCATGAAGGTGCGAACGCCGTGGCTGTATCAGTTCCTGCGTGAGCCATCCCGTTTAAGGCACACGACCGTTCTGAGAATGCCCAAATTTAACATGAGCGACGAAGAGGCTGGCTTGGCTGCTGCCGATGGGGTTGACCGGCTCTGCCGGGAGTTGGACTTGCCGGCGGCGTTTTCCTGGCCGTGCTCCTGCGTTGGCGTCGTGTGATCCCGGACGGGCTTGAGAACACTGTAGCGCTTGCGTTCGCGGTCATCGTCTACCAAGTAAGCGACGCCATCGTCCACGAGAGTGGGATCATTGCCGCGATTGTGGCTGGGATGGTCATCAGCAACACACAGAGTCATGTCTTCAAGCAACTCTTGGGGGAGCTCATGCACGATATTCCCGGAGGTCCAGACGAACAAGCGCCCTTCATCTGGAATTGCCGTCTTTTCAAAACCGGCGCTCGCCTCGGTGCCGGAGTTGGTAAAACGAACCTTGTCTATCGAAGGAAACCGGGCGCAAACCAGTTCAGCCAGTTTTATTTCGTCAGGGTTATGACCACTCAGGTTCAAACCCCGGTCCAGCGCGGCGTCAATGGCTTTTCTGATCACAGGATGATTGTGGCCAAACAGGCCGGCGGTGTATTCCCCCAGCAGGTTGACATATTCCAGCCCGTCCGCATCGGTTACCCGACATCCCGCGCCGGAGACAATGCGTAAAGGAAACAGGCTGTGGAATAACACTGTTCGGGTATTGCCGCCGGGCATAAAGTTAGCCGACAAATTAAATGCAGCCGCAGATTTCGGGCGATTTCGAATATATCGATCCCGGGCCAGGTCGAGTTCGGTATCTAAAGGATGCGTTTTAAGTTCTGTAGCAGGTTGCGGCAAAGTCATGGGGCACCTTGATAAATGATGGGTATAACATCGTTCTGCCATTATCGACAGAATGGGTCGGTTGTAAAATAGTAGCTTGGCTGGGTCTTGGCGCTTAATCGTGGACTGCCCCTATTACTGTGGTACTACAATCGGCTCAGCGCATGGACGTTAAACAGTATCGCGCCGAACAGTAACAGGGCGCCGGCCCAGTGCATCGCGCCCAGCCATACCGGAACCTGCAGTAACAGGGTCGCAATTCCCAAAAATACCTGGATGACCACCATCAGTCCGACCAGTTTGAAGCTTTTTTTGATTACCGGCTCGTGCAGCATTCTGCGTCTTGCGAAATACCAGGCAATTAACACCAGTGCGGTGGCGATGGTCAGGATGCGATGTTCGAATTGCACGGTCAGCTTGTTTTCGAATAGATTCAGAAACCAGGGCGACAGCCTGTCCAGTCCGTGGGGTATTAGATGTCCCTCCATCAACGGGAAGGTGTTGTATAACGAACCGGCCCTGAGCGCGGCGACAAATCCGCCCGAAATAATGCTTATCAGCACCAGTGCGGTCAACAGTAGGGAGCCGAATCGCCACCAGGCGAGTTCGGAAAAACGCATCGGCATGTAGGACTGTAGGTCGCGCAGACCGAGTATCACCCAAAGCATATACCCGTAAATCAAGACGGTGTTGAGCAAATGCGCGGTAAGCAGATAGACGCTACCGCGCGGGTTATCGGCCAGGTAATCCTGGGCCATATACCACCCAATCAGTCCCTGTAGCCCGGCGAGTAAGAAAATCGAGATCAGTTTCGGGGTCAACCCGGGCTTTATCTGGTCGCGCCACCAGAAATACAAAAATGGCAGTAGAAAGACAGGGATAATCAGCCGCCCCAGCGTGCGCTGCGTATAGTAAAACCAGAAAGTCGATTTAAAATCGGCTAACTCCATGCCGGGCTCGATTTTTTTATACTCGGACGACTGCCGGAATCGATCGAATGCCTGGCCCCATTGCGCGGCATTGAGTGGCGCTAAAAAGCTGTGTGCAGAATCCTGGTTCAGAGCCGAAGCAACCGATGGGCTCAGGCGGTTTACGCTGTCGAACATCGCCATCGCGAAAATTATGATCAGGCAGAGTATCAGCCAACGCGATATCGCCGGGTCGTGTTCGCTTGCTCTAGACATAATTGGGGGACAGTATACCTATTAACAGATAATCGATACACTGACCACCTACGCTATATGGAGATAATCAATAGCCAGGTTGGCTCGAGTAGTAATTCCAAATTATCCGCATCATGTAACCCAACGAGGAAATCGGCGGCAGAAAACTTTTTTCTGTGAAGACGATTACCGCTACTACATTGAACTCATATCTGAATTTAGCAGGCGGTCAGGGACGGAAGTATGGGCGTACTGCCTTATGCCAAACCATGTTCACCTGGTAATGGTACCAGAGTAAGGAAGATGGTTTACGAGCGAGGTTAGGGGAGGCACACAGGCGCTGTACCCGACACATTAATTTTCGTGAGGGATGGCGAGGTC
>JACZQS010000074.1 GCA_022545625.1 Pseudomonadota bacterium | reverse complement strand
TAACCATGCAACAGATTGATGCGCCGGATTTCCTCGATTTCCTGATAGAGTTAATGAAAGATATTGGTTGCGCCGGGGAATCTATAACCTTCGAAATTACCGAGGGCCAGCTGATGAAAAACCCCGATAAAGCGATCGAGTTACTCAATCGCCTGAGTGATCTAGGTATAGAGATATCTATCGATGATTTCGGAACCGGGTATTCTTCTATGGCTTATTTGAAAAGACTGCCAGTGGACACGCTTAAAATCGACCGGGAATTTATACGAGACATTCCCGGAATAGAAGATGATTCTTCAATTGTAAAATCGATGATTGGTCTGGCAAGTAGTATGAAAATGGCCGTGCTGGCTGAAGGCGTTGAAACAAAGGAACAATATGATTTCCTGAAAACAGAGCAGTGCAGTCTTATCCAGGGGGACTATCTTTCCCGTCCACTTCCAGTCTCAGAAATCCCCGGTTTATCTGATTTTCCTGTGGATGTAGATAAAGGGAAAAAACCGGGCGCCGTCGTTACTAGTATCAGATAAATACTGGCTAAGAAATCAGCTCCGGCAATTCCTCCAGACTCTTGATCCGAATAGTCGGCTCAATCCCCCAGGGATCAAAAACAGCAATATGTGAACGCTGTAACCAGGCTGCTTTCATGCCAACGTTGATAGCACCCATGACATCGAAGGGGTTGCTCGAAACCAGCCAGGCGTTACCCGGTTCTGCGCCGGTAGCCTCGAGGAAGTAGTGATAAACATCCGGATTGGGTTTGAAGGTCTGTAGGTCGTCGACACTGACCACGCCTTCGAAATATTCGCTGATGCCCGCGTGCTGGAGCAGTCCTTCTACTGCACTCTGGAGTCCATTGGAAAACCCGAAAAGCCTGAATCCGGCATCCTTTGAGACAGCCAGGCTCGTCGCCACATCCTCGAATGCCGGCAGTACCCGGTAGGCTTCCATCAACGACTGCTTAGCCTCATCGTCGAGCGAGGTGTCGAGCAGGCTGTCGGTATAATCGAGCGCATTTCGGGTACAGACCGCGAAGTTTTCGTAGCGCCGCATCAGCCCCCGACGAAAGGTGTATTCGAGTTGCTTGTCACGCCAGATACGTGAAAATTCGGTATATTGATCCGTGTATTCGGCCAGCCTGGTGGTGACGCCGTAGGGGTCAATCAGGGTGCCATAAATATCGAACCCCAGTGTGATGGTCATGCTGAGTCCTCCTTGTGAAATGAATGTCGATTAATTTTTATTACTCCCAGCCTGGTAAAATTCGGGCCAGCGTCTTTTCACCACCGCACCATCACTGGCCAGTGCGATACAGGTATCAAGAATCATCGGCCTCTGTGAGTCTTTGCGCTTGCGCTCGCGTTCTTCGAGTGCAGCGTGCAGGGTCTGGTAAGCAGTGGCCGCAATCGGGCCGAGCAATTCGATTAAATGTGTACAACTCCTGTCGGTGCCGATTCTCTCGCGCACCCGCTTTATCCAGCCCCGACCAATCTGCAAACCGACCAGCGCTTTCATTTCAATCGCGGCCCGGGTGCAGATCTCGAAAGGCGTATGATCGGACGCTGCCCTGGCCTCCTGGATCACAAAATCGAGATCAATCGTCAGCCGCAGCCGCATATCGTGCACTGGTTCCCCGGCCCTGATAATACCGCCTCGATGGTCCTCGTCGTAACCGCAATCATAGGTTCGGGTGTCGCGCATGTGCGCTTCGATGTCCCACAGCCCGTCGTCGCGCAGGTAACCCTCGCAATCGATGTGACGGTGATGCATTTTTTTTCGCGGGGTAGAATTAGGCAAAGGCATTAGAGTTTGATCCTGTTATTTTTGGGTCAGAGGTTCCCCAGGGCAAGTGCTGCCCTGGAAGCGCTTTCCCGACCCAGAAAATCGTTGATATATTGCCCGGCTTCGAGCAGCTTCTGCATATCGACACCGGTTTCGATATCCATGCCGTCGAGCATATAGAGTACATCTTCAGTTGCGACATTACCGCTCGCGCCTTTGGCATAAGGGCATCCGCCGAGACCCGCGACCGAACTATCGATTACCGAGATACCACATTCTAAAACAGCATGCAGGTTTGCAAGCCCCTGGCCGTAGGTATCGTGAAAATGCGCAGCCAATTGCGGTATCGGAACAGTCTTGCTGACGCGCTCTATCAAGGCCTGCGCTTTAGCTGGCGTACCGACACCAATGGTGTCGCCGAGTGAAATTTCATAACAGCCCTGGTCGAGCAATTGCGCCGCGATATCGGCGATGATATCAATAGACACCTCGCCCTCGTAAGGGCAACCCAGTACACAGGAAATATAGCCTCGAATCTTGAGATTTTCTGCGCGCGCCTTTTCGCTTACCTGGCGGAAGCGTTCGAGACTTTCCTTGATCGAACAATTGGTATTCTTTTGCGAAAAGGTCTCCGTCGCGGCGGCGAACCCGGCTATTTCCCTGACCCCGGCCTCAAGCGCCGCGTCGAGCCCTTTCAGGTTGGGTACCAGCATTGGATAAGCGACATGCGCGCGTTTCTTAATTCCCTCAAACACCTCGCCACTGGCCGCCATCTGCGGTACCCATTTGGGCGATACGAAGGCTCCCGATTCGACTACCGGCAATCCGGCATCGACCAGCTTTTCGATTAAGCCTATCTTGATTTCCGTCGGCACACTTTGCGCCTCGTTTTGTAGCCCATCTCGCGGACCTACTTCGACTATTTTTACTGATGCTGGAATTGTCATGGTATTAATGATAAGGGAAAATTATTTTCGCAGAGGCGCAGAGCAGGCAAAGGATATTTTTTAATCCAGACTGACAGACGATCGATAAAAACTGCATATTGACGATTCATTGTTCAATCCTGTTTACGGTTCCAGTCAGGCTTACGTTTTTCTAAAAATGCAGTCAGGCCTTCCCGCGCTTCATCGGAGGCGCGCACCTCGGCAATGCGCCTGGCGGTCTCTTCGATCAATGACTCATCGATTGCCCGACCCTGCACCTGTTCGATTAATTCCTTTGCAGCGGCCTGCGCACTGGGGCCAGAATTCAACAGCGCGTCGATACATTGCTCGAGCCTGGCATCGAGTGATTCCGGCTCGACCACCTCGTGCACCAAACTGAGCTGCAGTGCACGCGCGGCGTCGAAACGCTCGCCACTGAGGAAATAGCGCCGCGCCGCACGCGATCCGATCGCGGCTATCAGGTAGGGCGATATGACCGAAGGGATCAGACCGAGGCGCACTTCGGACAGACTGAAAATCGCATTATCCGACGCAATCGCGATATCGCAACAGGCGATCAACCCGACTCCACCACCATAGCTCGCGCCCTGCACTCGCGCGATTACCGGTTTATGCAGTCGATTGAGCCGGTACATCAGTTGCGCAAGCCGCCTCGCGTCGGCGAGATTCTGCGCGAAATCGTAGTCGGCCATGCGCCGCATCCAGTCGAGATCGGCACCGGCGCAAAAACTCTTGCCCGCAGCACGCAGTACCAGAACTCGAACCGATTTATCCTTGCCGATATTGTCAAGAGCCTGTAACAGATCGGTAATCATTCTATCGTCGAAGGCATTGTGTTTTTCAGGACGGTTCAGGGTTAGGGTCGCGACGCCCCGCGCATCGGTTTGTAGAGTTAATCCATCCATTACTACATCCTGAAAATGCCGAACCGGCTTTCTTCGATCGGTGTATTGAGGGCCACCGAAAGTCCTAGCCCCAGAACCTTGCGCGTATCGGCAGGATCGATGATGCCATCGTCCCAGAGCCTCGCGCTAGCGTAGTAGGGGTGGCCCTGAACCTCGTATTGATCGAGAATCGGTTGTCTCAACGCGACATCCTGGGCCTTGTTCCAGGATTCACCCCGGGCCCGCCGGGCATCGCCTGTGACCTGCGCGAGCACATTGGCGGCCTGCTCGCCCCCCATCACCGATATGCGCGCATTCGGCCACATCCACAGGAAGCGCCCACCATAAGCCCGGCCACACATCGCGTAATTACCCGCACCGAAACTACCGCCGATCACGACAGTAAATTTCGGCACCCTGGCGCATGCCACCGCGCTAACCATTTTTGCGCCATCCTTGGCGATGCCGCCATGTTCGTACTTCTTCCCCACCATGAAACCGGTAATATTCTGTAAAAAAATCAAAGGTATTCGCCGACTGGCGCAGAGTTGGATGAAATGCGTACCCTTTAACGCCGATTCGGAAAACAGTATCCCATTATTGGCGACGATGCCCACTGGATAACCCAGTAGATGGGCAAAACCGCAAACCAGGGTTGGACCGTAAAGCTGTTTGAATTCATCGAACTCGCTGCCATCGACCAGGCGTGCGATGATTTCACGACAATCGTAAGGCTTGCGCAAATCATCCGGTACGATACCGTAAAGTTCACTGGTCGGGTATAGCGGTTCCACCGGTTCGCGCATCGCCAGTTGGGTTGTCTTGCTGCGATTTAAATACCCCACCGCGTTGCGAGCGAGACCGAGCGCGTGGGTATCGTCTTCAGCCAGATGATCGGTCACACCGGAAATCCTCGAATGTACCTCGGCGCCCCCGAGCTCTTCGGCGCTGACCACTTCGCCGGTGGCTGCCTTCACCAACGGCGGGCCAGCGAGAAAAATCGTCGCCTGTCCCTTGACGATGATGCTTTGATCGGACATCGCCGGCACATAGGCGCCACCCGCGGTACAGGAACCCATGACCACTGCGATTTGCGCAATGCCCTGCGCCGACAGCTGTGCCTGGTTGTAAAATATACGGCCGAAGTGTTCGCGATCCGCGAATACCTCGTCCTGGCTCGGTAAGTGGGCACCGCCTGAATCGACCAGGTATATACAGGGCAGATTATTTTCCGCGGCGATCGTCTGCGCGCGCAGGTGTTTCTTCACCGTGATCGGGTAATAGGTGCCGCCTTTTACCGTGGCATCGTTGGCGATGATCATGCACTCGATACCGTTGATGTGACCGATGCCGGTTACCAGGCCGCCGGCGGCGACATTATCGTCACCGTACATCGCGTAACCCGCGAACGCACCTATTTCGAGAAACGGCGTACCTTCATCAAGCAGCGTTTTGATCCGGTCACGCACCAGCATCTTACCCCGGGCGAGGTGTTTCTTGCGCGCTCGTTCGCCCCCGCCCCGGTAGATCTGGGTGAGCTTGTCGTGCAGATCGTCGACCGCGGCCTGCATCGCCGCCCGATTCTGCTCGAATTCGGCTGACTGGTTATCGATTCGTGTCTCAAATTGAGCCATAACGCTTACTGTCCGCGGCTCAGACGAGCTCTATCGCCATCGCAGTGGCCTCACCACCGCCGATACAAAGTGCCGCCACGCCTTTTTTCAAGCCCTGGCGTTGCAGCGCTGCGATCAGTGTCACCAGAATCCGCGCGCCCGATGCGCCAATCGGATGACCCAGTGCACAGGCACCACCATGAATATTGACCCTGGAATGATCAAGTTCGAGATCGTGCATGGCCGCCATTGTAACCACCGCGAAGGCTTCATTAATTTCGAACAGGTCAACATCTTTGGTGGTCCAGTCGAGTTTTTCTAGTAAATTCCTGATCGCACCTACCGGTGCGGTGGTGAACCAGGCAGGCTCGTGTGCGAACGAGCTGTGACCCTGAATCACGGCTACAGGTTTTACACCACGACTATTTGCTTCGCTCTCGCGCATCAGTACCAGTGCAGCCGCACCATCAGAAATTGAACTTGAATTGGCCGCGGTGACCGTACCATCCTGGCGAAACGCAGCCCTTAATTTCGGTATCTTTTCGAAATTGGCGTTAAACGGTTGCTCGTCGGTATCCACGGTAATTTCGCCCTTGCGAGTTTTAATCACTACCGGTGTAATCTCGCCTTTGAAAGCACCACTTTCAATCGCCGCCTGGGCTCGTTTGAGCGAGGTAATCGCAAATTCATCCTGCTGCTCACGCGTGAACTTATATTTGTCGGCGGTATTGTCGGCAAATGTTCCCATCAGACAGCCTTTATCATAGGCATCTTCCAGGCCATCGAGAAACATGTGGTCGATCAGCTTGCCGTGCCCCATCCGCAATCCGGCCCGAGCCTTGGGTACCAGGTACGGGGAATTGCTCATACTCTCCTGGCCACCGGCAATCATCACCTGATTGCTACCTGCGAGTAACAGATCGTGGGCCAGCATCGTAGCCTTCATACCCGAACCACACATCTTGTTGATCGTGGTACAACCGGTTCCGAGAGGAATACCGGCACCGAGACTGGCCTGGCGGGCCGGTGCCTGGCCCTGACCCGCGGGCAACACGCAGCCGATGATTACTTCATCGATTGCGGCCTTTTCGATCCGGCTGCGCTCGACCGCGGCAGCTATCGCCGCCGCCCCAAGCTCGGCGGCGGTAGCATCGGACAGCACGCCCTGAAATCCTCCCATCGGTGTGCGTGCGCTACCGGTGATTACAATTTTGTCACTCATTTATTATGTCTCTCGTATATGTCATTCCGGGCGTAATCGTACTCGTCATTCCGGGCTTGGCCATATTCGTCATTCCGGGCTCGACCCGGAATCTATCAAGCACCCGCCCATTATGAATTCCAGAACCCGGATTAAAACAGATTCCGGCTCTACGGCCGGAATGACGTGACAGGTTATTTTGTTTCATTAAATAACTCTCGGCCTATCAACATACGCCGAATTTCTGATGTTCCGGCGCCGATTTCATATAACTTGGCATCGCGCAATAATCGACCCACCGGATACTCGTTGGTATAACCGTTGCCGCCCAGTGCCTGTATCGCCTCAAGCGCCATCCAGGTTGCCTTCTCGGCAGCGTACAGAATCGCACCGGCGGCGTCTTTACGGGTGGTTTCACCGCGGTCACAGGCTTTGCCTACCGCGTAAACATAGGCCTTGCTGGCATTCATCGTGGTATACATGTCGGCGAGCTTACCCTGCATCAGTTCGAATTCGCCGATACTCTGGCCAAACTGTTTGCGCTCGTGAATATAGGGAACCACCACATCCATGCAGGCCTGCATGATGCCAGTCGGACCCGCCGCCAAAACGGCGCGTTCGAAATCGAGGCCACTCATCAGAACCCTGGCGCCATCGTTGACTTCGCCAAGTACATTTTCTACAGGCACTTCAACGTCCTGAAATACCAGTTCACCGGTGTTAGAACCGCGCATGCCGAGCTTGTCGAGTTTTTGCGAGGTGGTGAATCCGAAGGCTTTTTCAACCAGGAATGCGGTGATACCGCGCGACCCTGCCTCGACATCGGTTTTTGCGTAGACCACGATTAAATCAGCATCGGGACCATTGGTAATCCACATCTTGGCGCCATTGAGGCAATAATAATCACCCTGCTTCTGCGCCTTCAACTGCATACCGAGCACATCAGAACCGGCTCCCGATTCCGACATCGCCAGTGCGCCAATATGCTCTCCGCTAATCAATTTAGGCAGGTATTTTGCTTTTTGCGCGTCGTTGCCGTTGCGATTGATCTGGTTCACGCACAGATTGGAATGCGCGCCATAACTCAGACCCACGGATGCCGAGGCGCGGCTGATTTCCTCCATCGCGACGATATGGGCGAGATAGCCCATACCAGTTCCACCATAGTCTTCGGGTACGGTGATGCCGAGCAGGCCCATTTCGCCGAGTTTAGGCCAGAGCTGATTGGGAAACTCGTTACTGCGATCAATCTCGGCTGCTATCGGGGCGATTTCAGATTGAGCGAAGCTGTACACCGAGTCGCGCAACAGATCGATCGTATCGCCGAGGTCAAAATTGAGTGAAGGGATGTGCATAATCGATCGTATTTTAATAGATGGTTAACCGGCTTTGCGCTTGTTTTTGCCCGATTGAATACTGGACAAAACCATCTGTGCATTGTCGGCGATATGTCCCAGGTCTGCCAGGGCCAGCTCAACGTCCTGCTTTTGCGTTTCGAGGGTAATGCGCCGTGCGTCGAGTTTTTCCAGCAGGTAGTGGAGCTGCGCCTCTTCGCCCAGGTTCGAGTCGTATAAATCAAACGATTCGCGGATTTCAGCCAAAGACCATCCGAGCCTCTTGCCACGTAGAACCAGGCGCAGCCGAACCCTGTCTCGCTCTGCATAGATACGCTTCGTACCCTCGCGTTCTGGGGCCAGCAATTTCGATTCTTCGTACAGGCGCAAGGCTCTTGAAGTAACACCAAATTCACCGGCCAGCTCACTAATCGTATAGGTATTAGTTTTTTTACTCACAATTGCTATACTCTGTACATATTCCAATTGACGTTTACGTAAACGTAAGGTAGTCTAAGGCGATTCACATTGCAACATATTTTATCCAGCTAGTGAGAATCAGGCACTTGATCGGTGCCTGAGAAAACGGGTCAACATGGCTAAGCCACAAACTAAAATTCTCGAAATCAGCCCCGCTGCATCAGGCAGTCAGAATATTCGGGTGGTTACCGCAGCCAGCCTGTTTGACGGCCATGACGTGGCGATCAATATCATGCGCCGGATTCTGCAATCCTCCGGCGCCGAGGTAATTCATCTCGGGCACAATCGCTCGGTCGAGGAAATCGTCGACGCTGCGATCCAGGAAGACGCACACGCGATCGCGATCAGTTCCTACCAGGGCGGCCATGTCGAATACCTGCAATACATGGTCGATATGCTGAAGCAAAAAGGGCGACCCGAAATTCGTATTTTTGGCGGCGGCGGTGGCGTCATCATAGCGTCAGAAGTCGCCCAACTCGAAGCCTACGGTGTGACCCGCATCTATACGCCCGATGACGGCCAGAAACTGGGCCTGCAGGGCATGATCCTGGACATGCTCAAGCGCTGTGATTTCGACCCATCCAGGCAGGCACCGAAATCTCTCGACAGCCTGAAA
>JACZQS010000073.1 GCA_022545625.1 Pseudomonadota bacterium | reverse complement strand
GCCAGTACACCTTGCATGGATAGCAGGTAAAGCAATCCTGTGAGTAAATATTTTGTCATAATCTTTTACGTGGTTATACCGCTATGTCGCAGCAGTGCGTCAATATTGGGTTCTCGTCCGCGGAAACACTGAAACGATTTCATCGCGGGACGCGAACCACCTTGTTCAAGAATACAATGCAGGAATTTCCGCCCGATTGTCGCATCGAAGATGCCTGCTTCTTCGAATGCAGCAAAAACATCAGCGGATAAAACCTCCGCCCATTTGTAACTATAATAACCCGCCGCATAGCCGCCTGCAAAAATATGCGAGAATCCATTTTGAAAACGATTGTTATGGGGTGTTTTTACAACAGATATTTCGGTCCGAACCTGATCTAGTATATCCTGAATTTGCGCTGCACTGGTTAAACTAACCTGCTGGTGGAGCCTGATATCAAATAGCGCAAATTCAATCTGTCTGAGCATTAACAGGGCGCCCTGAAAATTCTTCGCGCCAACCATCTTGTCGAACAGCTCTTCGGGTAAGGGTTCGCCGGTCTGGTAATGCCTGGCAAACAATTCCAGGGCCGGCTTTTGCCAACAGAAATTCTCCATAAACTGGCTCGGTAATTCTACCGCATCCCACTCGACACCATTGATTCCGGCAACATCGGGAACATCGATTCGAGTTAGCATATGGTGTAATCCGTGGCCGAACTCATGGAACAGGGTTATTACTTCATCGTGGGTAAACAAGGCGGCTTCATCCCCGATCGGGGGTGTCAAATTACAGGTCAGATAGGCAACAGGAATCTGGGTTTTGCCGTCGATATGATAGCGATTGATGCATTCATCCATCCAGGCGCCGCCGCGTTTGTTTTCGCGCGCGTACAAATCCAGATAAAACTGACCAATCATTTCACCTGCGGAATTATTAATCTGGTAGAAGCGCACCGATTTGTCCCAGACATCAACCTTGTTATCTGCGGATTTTATATCGACACCGTAGAGGATTTTTACGATTTCAAACAGTCCGCCGATGACGTTGTCGTCGCTGAAGTAGGGCTTTAGGTCTTCCTCCGAAAATTGATACTTGTGTTGCTTCAGTTTTTCGCTGTAATAGGCATAGTCCCAGGCCTGTAGTTCCCCTTCGAAACCCAGGGACTCGGCATAGGCCTGTCTTTCGGCAACTTCGTCTATCGCTGCCGGCCTCGAACGCTGCGCGAGATCATAAAGGAAGTCGAGTACCTGCTTGACCGACTCGGCCATCTTGGTTTCGAGCGAGTATTCAGCGTAGTTGTCAAACCCCAGTAATTTTGCTTTTTCCTGTCTTTTAGCGACTATTTGTTGCATGTTATCCGCATTATCCCACTTTTTATCGGTAATTTTTTGGTCAGAGGCGCGTGTCGTGTAGGCTTCATATATATCCTTTCGAAGTTCGCGACACTGCGCGTGGGTGACTATCGCTATATAGCAGGGCATATCGAGTGTTAGACGATAACCGGATTGGTTATTCTGTTCGGCCAGTTGTTTGACCATTGCAATTGCATATTCGGGTAAGCCCTTAAGTTGTTGTGCGTCACTAATCAGCTTTTGCCAGGACTGTGTTGCATCGAGCAAATTGTTGTCGAAGCTTGACTGTAGCTCCGAGAGATCTTTTTGTAATTGCTGGTAGCGCTGTTTGTCCTCTCCTTCAAGATCGACACCCCCCAATCTGAAGTGTTTGAGTGAATCATCGATGGTTTTTTGTTGTGCGGTATCCAGATCAGCGTAAGCGGGCGAATCTGCAATAGTGCGATAACCCTGATACAGCTGGTAATTCTGGCTCATTTCGGTCGAATGCTCACTGAGCAATGGCAGGCAGGCATTGTATGCTTCGCGTAACTTGTCGCTGCTTTTCACCGAGTTGAGATGCCGAACCGGGGACCAGGCCTTGCTCAATCGATCCTCGAGCAGGGATATCGGTTTAATCAACCCATCCCAGCTCACTTTCTTGTTAGCGACGAGACGGTCAACCTGCTGTCGATTATCGGCAATAATAGCCTCGATCGCCGATTGTATTATATCCGGGGTAATCTGGCTGAATGCCGGTAATCCGGCGTTTTCTAGGAGTGGGTTATTCAACGTTTTGCTTTATCTCGGGAGTTCCTGGTGTTTAAGAAGTCGTGATACAGAAAGTTTCAACGGCGGAACAGATCTTCGGGGGTAGCGGTTCCGCTGCCAAACCGATAATGGCTAAAATGTGTTGTTGCCTCGTCCATCTGGAGCCCTCTTCCTGCTCGGAAGCTGCCACTTTTCAGCTGTCGAAATTTTCTATTTTTATGTTTGAAATCAATGAGTTAACGATTATATTTGCCGCGTTATGGCGGTTAGACATCAAGGTTGTTGACATTCAGGGCGTTCGCCTCGATAAATTCTCGTCTAGGTTCTACCTGGTCACCCATTAAGGTTGTAAATATCTCATCGGCAGCGATTGCGTCTTCTATGCGTACTCTTAGCAAGCGCCGGTTTTCAGGATCCATCGTTGTTTCCCACAACTGATCGGGGTTCATCTCACCTAGCCCTTTATAACGTTGAATGTTTAAACCTTTTTTGGCTTCTTTCGTCAACCATTCATACACATCGCTAAATTTATCGACCATCTGTTTACGCTCGCCGCGACTGATAAATGACTGGTCACTTAAAAGATCGCCCGCCTGTTCAAAATACTGGCCAAAAGCCCGGTAGTCGGCACCATTGAAAAACTCCGGGCTCAGTTCATACCGAGCTAATATTCCGTGGTGACGTTTTTCCAGTAATAGCCCGAACTGGTTGCTATTATCATCGCTTTTTACGCTCACTTGATATGATACCGAGGCACCACTCTTGTCATTCAGCCGGGCAGCCAGGGTTTGCCCCCAGTCATTCATAGCGCCCTCGTCGAGCAACTCACTCTCGCTCACCCCAGGTAAATCGATCAATTCGGCCAATATCTCAAGGGGTAAATTTCGTTCGAGCCGATTAAATATTGCGAGAATAGTCATATATTGTCGCGCCAGGTTTTCAAGCGCCGTGTCCGACAGTGCGGGAGTGTTGTCGTCTAAATATAGCTCGGCGCCTTCGACAGCCAATTGCAGTAGATAACTACTGAGTTCCTTGTCATCTTTTACATAACGTTCCTGCTTGCCTTTTTTGATTTTATACAGCGGAGGTTGAGCAATATAGACGTGGCCGCGTTCGACCAGTTCACGCATCTGGCGATAAAAGAAGGTCAGTAACAACGTGCGTATATGGGAACCATCGACATCAGCGTCAGTCATGATAATTATGTAGTGATAACGCAGTTTAGAGATATCGAATTCCTCCCGTCCAATACCGCAACCGAGTGCAGTAATTAAAGTGCCTACTTCAGCTGACTGCAACATCTTATCGAATCTCGCCTTTTCGACGTTGAGAATTTTCCCCTTCAGCGGCAATATGGCCTGGGTTCTGCGGTTTCTGCCCTGTTTCGCAGAGCCGCCCGCCGAGTCCCCTTCCACCAGGTAAATCTCGGACAGGGCCGGGTCTTTTTCCTGGCAGTCGGCTAATTTCCCAGGTAGGCCGGCGATATCCAGCGCGCTCTTACGTCGTGTTATTTCCCGGGCTTTACGCGCGGCTTCGCGTGCCCTGGCAGCTTCGAGTATCTTATTTATTATAGCCTTGGCTTCACTCGGATTTTCCTGTAAAAAATCTTTTAATTTATCGCTTACCGCTGATTCGACAATGCCCTTGATTTCCGATGAAACCAGCTTGTCCTTGGTCTGCGACGAGAACTTCGGGTCTGGCACCTTGATCGATAAAACTGCGGTTAAACCTTCGCGGGCATCGTCACCACTGGTGGATACCTTGTCTTTTTTAAGCGAACTATTTTCCATATAGTAGTTCATGGTTCGAGTCAACGCGGTGCGAAAACCCGATAAATGCGACCCGCCATCACGTTGCGGTATATTATTGGTAAAGCAGAATATATTTTCCTGGTAGGAATCGTTCCACTGCATCGATAGCTCGATGCCGATATCCTGGGATTTGACATCGATAACTATCACTTTTTCGTGGATCGGTGTTTTATTTTTGTTCAAGTGTTCAACGAATGCCCGGATACCACCCTGGTATTCGAAAACGTCTTCCCTGTTGTTCCTTTCATCGGCCAGGTGAATATGAACGCCTGAATTCAGGAAAGACAATTCTCGCAACCTTTTGGCCAATATATCGTAGTGAAATTCAATATCGCTAAAAATTTCCCGGCTCGGATAAAATCTCAGTTCGGTCCCGGTCTGATCGGTGTCTTTAATAGCTTTTAAATCAGCCAGGGGAACACCCATCGCGTACTCCTGGAAATACAGTTTGCCGTGGCGCTTGATGCGTAATAGCAATTTTTCCGACAGTGCGTTAACTACCGAGATGCCGACACCGTGCAGACCGCCCGACACCTTATATGAATTATCATCGAATTTTCCACCGGCATGTAAAATAGTGAGAATGACTTCCGCCGCGGATCGCCCTTCTCCCTCGTGAATATCTACCGGTATACCTCGCCCATCGTCTTTTACAGACACCGAGTTATCATTGTGTATGACTACTTCAATTTCCGAACAATGCCCGGCGAGCGCCTCATCAATCGAGTTATCAACTGCTTCAAACACCATGTGGTGCAGGCCGGTGCCATCGTCTGTGTCACCAAGATACATGCCCGGTCTTTTACGTACCGCGTCGAGGCCTTTTAGCACTTTTATGCTGGTGGAATCGTATTCTGACATCTACTTCTCTAGCGCTTTTTCAGGGCCTTAATCATACCATGTTCCACGTGAAACATTTTATATTCTTTTCCCCGTAAGGCAGTAGGTATATGGCTTTCGAGATTAGTGACGAATAGCTGAAGGCCAATATCGGTCAACTGTCGATAAGCGATTTGTTGTGACGCTTCATCGAGTTCAGACCGTAAATCATCGATTAAAAAAATGATTTTTTTATTGCTCTTTTCCCTGACTATATTCAAAGCGGCGACGATCAGCGCCAGGCATAATCTTTTCAACTGGCCCCGTGATAACACCTGTACGGCCGGCCTCCCATCTACCATTATTTGCAGGTTATCGCGGTGTATGCCGTAGTTGGTGTAACCTGCCCTGATATCTTTATCCCGGCTGTCCTCCAGGCACTGTTTAAGCTCAGCCTCTTCGGACCATCCTGCCACATAATCTAGTGTGATTGGTATATTCCCTGGTAGCTCGGTGAGTCGTCCGGCTAGCTGTTCGGCAATCAACGCAGTATACCGCCTTCGATATTGAGAAATTGCCACCGAGGGTTCTATCAAATATCCATCCCAATAATCCAGCAGGTTTAAATCCTGCCTGCTTTTTAGCAACTGGTTGCGCTGCTTAAGTGCATGTTTGAATCGTATCCAGTGTTCAGAATACTGATGTTCCACGTGGAACAAACACCAGTTCAGATATTTTCGTCGTTGTTCGGGAGAACCCGTGATTAAGTTAAAACTATCAGCATTGACTATATTGACAGGTGTCTTACTGACCAGCGTGGATCGCCTGCGTATCGGTTCACCATCCAGCTTGATTTCCAGCTTCTGCTGTGATCTAGAGAGCCCCGCTTTATAACTACCAAATCGTCCAAAAAGCAGGAAACCCGGGTTGCCGTGGCTGATGCATTGTTTTAGTTGGTGAGTACGGAATGAACATGCCTGGCAAAGCACATGAATGGATTCCAGTAAACTTGTTTTCCCCGACCCGTTACTACCCGATATTAAGTTGATCGATGGGTGGAAATCTAATGTAGTACTTTTTAGATTCCTGAAATTTGTCAGGCTAAGCTGACTGATCGACATAATGCCCGGGGCATTTTATTTGGTTAGCTTTACTAATCAACTATTTTGATCAACCTGTTCGATCAACCCCTTCTATCGACTATTCATAATCGCATCGGCATCACGACATACAGGTTCGAAGAGTCTTCACTGTCACTTATGATACAACTGCTATTTGCATCTTTTAATTTTATGTGGGCGTTTTTCGATTCCAGCACATTGAGCACATCTATCAAATAGGTTACATTAAACCCGATTTCTATATCGCCCTCGTCATAATCAACTGACAACTCCTCTTCCGCCTCTTCCTGGTCAGGATTGTTTGCCTGAATAGACAAGTTACCAGACGTCAGAGTCAAGCGAATGCCACGGTATTTTTCGTTAGACAAAATAGCGATCCTGCTCATTGCGCGTTTTAGCGACTCCCGGTCAACTACCAGGGTCTTATTACCATCAACCGGTATCACTCGGTTGTAATCTGGAAATTTTCCATCAATTAATTTCGATGTGAACACTAGCGTACCAATTTCAATCCGTATGTGATTTTGGCTCAGAATTATTTTTGCGTTGCTATCGCTGGGTTGGAGTAATCGTGACAACTCCAGAACCGCCTTGCGAGGAATGATAATTTGCTTTGCTTCGTCAATCGATATACTGATCTTGTATTCGCTGAGCGCCAACCGGTGTCCATCGGTAGCAACCAGTTTTACCTGGTCAGGTGAAATTTCCATTAAAATCCCATTCAAATAATAGCGCACGTCCTGTTGCGCCATCGCAAACGCGGTATTTTCCAGCAATGATTTAAACTGGCCCTGTGGTATTTCAAATGACTGCGCCTCGTCTATGTCATCCAGCCCAGGAAAATCTTTGGCTGGCAGAGACGATAAAGTAAACCTGCTTCGAGCAGACGTTAGCAAGACCCTGTTATCCTCAATATCAAACTCAATTTCAGATTCATCCGGTAAAGCCTTGCATATATCCAGTAATTTTCTCGCGGGCAAGGTAGTCTGGAAATTAACAGTGCTAGTAGTTTCAACTTGCGTGACCATTTCGATCTCAAGGTCCGTTGCGGTTAGCGAAAGAACACCCTCGTTCGAATTAAGCAACACGTTACCAAGAATAGGCAGGGTTTGGCGCCGCTCTACCGCACCTATGATTTGTTGCAGTGGTTGAAGTAGGTTTTCTCTATTAATAACTATCTTCATTTATATATACTATTGTTGTTATTACAAACACTTACGTTTGTTGATAATGACAAATTCCCCTTTGAAAACAAAAGGTTACAATTTTTCTTACTGCTTTTATATTGCCCGTATACTCTCAGTAAACTGTGGATATAGTGGTATGAAAACAGTACTCGATTCACCTATTTTTTTATCCACACTTTGCGCACACACTGTTCGCTAAAATAGCACGAAAATATAGCCACAGCTAATGCTCTTTGGGTGAAATTCGTCCGGGTTTAATTACTCAAAATACGTTGTAAATTTTCGTAGTCCTCTTCAATTCTCCGATCCTCGCTGCGCAATTCATCGACCTTGCGGCAGGCGTGAATTACCGTTGTATGGTCTCGGCCACCGAAGGCATTACCAATTTCGGGTAAACTATGCCGGGTTAAACTCTTTGCCAGTGACATTGCAATCTGGCGAGGCCGCGTAATCGATCGCGTTCGACGGCTCGATAGCAGGTCAGCGACTCTAATTTTAAAGTACTCGGCCACGAGTTTCTGAATATTTTCTATGGTTACGAGCTTATCCTGCACCGCGAGCAGCTCCTTCAAGGCCAACCGCGTAAATTCCGGGGTTATCGACTGCCCGGTAAACCTGGAATGGGCTATTAGACGTTTCAATGCGCCTTCGAGCTCACGAATATTCGATTTAAATCGCTCTGCAATGAAAAAAGCGACTTCTTCGGGCAGCTGCACATTCACCTGTTCCGCCTCGCTTTTCAATATCGCCACGCGGGTCTCGAGGTCAGGCGAAAGGATCTCCGCGGACAGGCCGCAGTTGAACCGGGATACCAGCCGCTGCTCGAGACCCACGATGCCGGGCGCCCGCCGCTACAGGGTGGGTTGCTGGTCGCGCGCTATGGAGCGGGGATGTATGTGTATACCGGGCTCAGCTTCTTGCGAGCCCTTCCCGCCGGGAATCCTGGTGCGTTTCGCCTATTCCTCAACATACTTGGCTTGCGACCCGATCAGGTGCCGTAGCGAGTGACGGTGAATTGGTCTAGGGCCACCCATTCGCAGAGACGTACCCGAAATGCTGGAGCGACTAGTACTCCGTTTCATATGTTCGGTGACGTATTTTTTGACAGGATAGACGGGATATTGTCACCTGAATTCTTGCTATGACGATGACGTTGCTCAGGTTTCTCCCGTCCTGTTTATCCTGTTATCCTGTCAAAAGGGCTTTGCTGCCTTGTCGGCCGTCATCGTATTTGTGAAAAGGTGCACTAGTCGCGCGAAAGCGTGGGAATCACCGAGCGGAATCCGACACCTCAACCATGCGATCGGTCTGGCCAGTGTCCATGGGCGGCGGCATGCCGGGACAAGATTGATCGGACTGCTCACCCAGCGTTCGGATATCGATGTAGGTCGCGGTCGCATACGAGGTGAATCCCGGAACCCCGTCGACGACCCGACTGTCAACCACGTGCGGGAATTCGACGAACGCAGAGTACGATTGGCCACTGTCCAACGTGCCAGCGTGAACCGTGACCTCGGTGGTCCGGAAGGTCACGTAGTCGCCCTGAAACGGTAGGCCCGTATGAAACAATCGCTCACCATGGCAGTCAGCAAAAACTAAGAAAATCATGTCGTCCACGATGCCACGTGGATCGGCCCTGCCGTTGGAGTATTCGCTCCACCGCACAACGAGATCCTTGGCAGGATCCACCAGGATGGGAGACACCACCGAGCCGTCTTGCTCGAATGCGATCGTGATAGGCGCCGGTATGTCCGTGCGACCTCCCGGGCCCGCTAACAACAGCTCGGCGTGTCGCCCACGTCCATCGGGTGTGGCAAAATCGAACGCGAAAGCACCGTTCGGATAGGCTGCATCTACGTCTTCGAGTGTATCGAAGTGCCCGCCTTCGACGTAGTACGCG
>JACZQS010000072.1 GCA_022545625.1 Pseudomonadota bacterium | reverse complement strand
GAGACAGGCGTTGCAAAAGCCTGGTAGATAGACACCCTGTTTTTGACCGGACTCAATCATCAGTGGTCCTGGTAAGGTCTATCATTCCCGCGAAAACGGCGGTTCGGCGTCCCGGAGTCCGATGAGGCAGGAAAACAATGATTCCTGAACTGCCATTTCCGCGGGAATAGCGAATAGCTAACTTTGAATTTAAAATAAGGACTTTTGACCTCAATCATCCTGGATATTACTGCCGATTGCCTCCAATAAAAGCAATATACAGGCTAACAGATCGACGGCAAAGTTTTAGCGAAGGGTTATTTCCGACCGGGAGCGGTGTAGGTAGGATCGTTGGGATTGAGGAATATAAATTCCAGTTTTCCAGGTTCCAGTTCCACGTAATCAATAGTCATGCCTTCCGCCAGGTCTTTGCTTTTTTCCGATACGACCAAATTGATTTTTTCAATATTGACAAACACGTCCCCCGGTAAGCGCTGCTGGTCGAAACCCATCGCATAGTGGAAACTGCCGTCGTCCTGCTGTTTGATAGCGATTCGCAGTGGCATCGATGGTTTATCGTTTTGCTCGGCAGAGATCAATATTTGTTTAGCGGCCTCGGCGGTAAGTTTGATCATGGTCAGGTTCCTCTAATGAGGTTGAGCTAACAATTTTTTGCCATATTTTTAAGCTGCTTTTTTATCGCTGACAAAGGACAGGAAGCGCTCGATCCAGGGTGTTGCGCGCGTATTGCGCAAGTGGCTATATGAAGCCAGCAGGTTTTTATATATCAGGCCATCGCTTTGCTGATTGATGCCACTGCCACGCCTGACTGTGTAGGCATATTTTGTATTTTCGGGTAAACCTTCGATCGAAGAATAGTGAAACTCGTGTGCGTGGACTAGTGCGGTCGGATTATTACTCGATCCCCAGGGAAAGACCCCGCTGTTTTCTTCCAGCTTGACGTAACCACGCCCACAGGATTTTTCATGCATCCTAGTGTCACCTGGAATGGCGCCGACCATATCAAATGTTTTACCCTGCCAATTCAAACTTCTCGACAGATACATCAGACCGCCGCATTCGGCGTAGGCAGGTAATCCATTTTCAATGGCGGTTTTAATCGAATCGCGCAGTTTAGTGTTGGCCTGCAACTCCGCCGCATAGCGTTCAGGGAACCCACCACCAATAAAGAGACCGTCGATGCGCGGAAGTTCACTATCGGTCAGTGTATTGATCGGGACGATTTCGGCACCGGCCGCACGCATCGCATCGAGATCACCCGGGTAATAAAATCCAAAAGCCGAGTCCTGTGCGATTCCAATGGTTATTCCGTGAAAGCTAAGGATATTTTCAGTCTTTGAGGTCATCGTTGTTATTCCAGGCGCTGTACCGGCTATTTCAACAAGCCTGTCAAGGTCAATATGATTATTTACTGCAGCGGTAATGATCCTAACCTTGCTACCGGATTCCGGATCTTCATAGCCTGGAATCAAGCCTATGTGCTGTTCATCGAGTGATATTGAGCTATCTTTGCCCAGTGCACCGAGAAAGGGTATGTCGGTATAGTGTTCTACCGCAGCACGCAATTTCGATTCGTGCCGACTGCCGCCGGTCATATTTACGATAACCCCGGCAATATAGACCTCGGGGTCAAAAACCTGGTATCCGATTAACAAGGGGGCGATGCCGCGCATCGTACCGCGAGCATCGATCACCAGGATAACCGGCGATTGCAGCGATTTGGCCAATGCGGCGTTGCTGTTACTGCCGTCCAGGTCCAGGCCGTCGTGGAGTCCTTTGTTACCCTCAATTATCGATATATCGGCGGACTGGTTGCGTCGAGCGAAATCCATAATGGTTTCTTGTTTGCCGGCAGTAAAAAAATCGAGGTTATAACAGGGCCTACCGGCGGCTATCCCCAGCCAAATTGGATCAATGTAGTCGGGTCCTTTTTTAAACGGCTGGACGACCAGGCCGCGCTTCGACAGGGCCGCACACAATCCGATAGAAACAGTGGTCTTACCGGAAGATTTATGTGCAGCGGAAATGAACAGGGAGGCCATTACAGGGCTCTATGATGTTATCCCGGAAGCCTGATCGTCTGGCAGTATTTCAGGTGTAACAGGCAGTATTCGCATGATCATAAACACTATAATAATCGATGTTGCGAACCCTCCCAGGCCTAGCATTAATTCCCAGATACTGGGCATGTACTCGCCAATGACACCGTCATAGAAGCTACTGCTTACCTCGTATCCGGGAAAGATATTGAGCGGGTAAGCCTGTCCACCGATAATAATAACGTAGAGCTGGGCGAATGCGCCGACAATTACCAGGCAGCAGGCCAGCACCAGGGATACCCTGGATTGCTTAAGTGCAGGCAGATATATCAATAGCAAGGGCAGCAGGTTACCCGCCCCGATTTGAAACAGCCAGAACAGGGCAGTATATATACCGCCTTCGACGAGTAAAAAATATTCGACCCCGTGATTTTGTGTGCCATAGAGTTTGGTGATGTGAAATAACAGCACAAAATAAAATATCGCAGCGGTAAATATCCCGAGTAGATTGCGCAGTCGTTGCAAATGGCAGTCGCCAAGCACGCGCTTGTCCAGTTTGAAGCTGGCCATCAATAACAGGATAAAAACTGCCAGGCCAAAGGCAAACGACATAACGATGAACATTGGCGCCAGTAACGCCGTATCGTAGGCTTCCCTGGCTACCAGGAAGCCGAATATGGAACCGGTACCGGTGGTAAGAACCAGCCGCCAGATCAGCGCGACAATCCCTGCCGGTTTACTGTAGGCGTGCATACGCCGTTCCATCATCAGCCAGAGATAAGCAGCGACCACGACTATAAATCCCGAGTAGAGAATGATGTTCCAGGCGAAAATTGATTTAAAATTGTAATAGGTGATGGCCACTATCAGACGGTCGGGCCTACCGAGATCGAGCAGCAGGATTGCCAGTCCTCCGACCAGCAAAGCGATCGACAAAACCGCCGAGAGCCTGGCAAGGGGTTCGTATATCAATTTACCGAACACCGATGAGAGTGACGCGATGTTGAGCGCACCCGACGACGCGATTATCAAAAATATGGCAAATACATGCGGCATTCCCCAGACTATCTGATTATTCATTCCGCTGACATGATGTCCTTCGACATCCATGTAATGGGCGGCTGCCAACCCTGCACCGGCCAAAATCGCGAGAACACCGAGTATCAGCCAGTATCGCGATGAATTCACCTTTAGTTCCGAGTACCTGGTTTGATCGACCACTAGAGCCCCTGATAGCGAATACCCGGGTTCAAACCCAGGTCCGCACGTAGTTTTTTGGCACCGAGTTTTGCCAGGCGTCTTGATATTTCACTGTTCGGGTCATTCAGATCACCGAATACCATCGGCTTTCGATTGGCGCTGTTAACCGCTTCTGCGCAGGCAGGTACCGCGTTTACGCCATCACGGTCGATACGATGGACGCATAGCGTGCAGGACTCAACGGTCCCCTTGCCGCGCGGGGCAACCGCTAACTGGTCCGTGAGATTTTCATGAATGAATGATCGTGCCTTATAAGGACAGGCTAGCATGCAATAACGACAACCGATACAGGTATGCTTGTCGACCAGAACGATGCCATCCGCGCGTTTAAACGATGCGCCGGTCGGGCAGACATCTACGCAGGGAGGGTCCTCGCAGTGTTGACACATCATTGGCAGTGATTTTTTATACCCGGTTTCAAGGTCGAGCAGGTCGAGCTTTCGGATCCATTGGGTATCGGTAGGTTTGCCGGTAGATTTCCAGCCGTGTTCGCGCTGACAGGCGCTCACACATTTGTCTACGTCAGCTTCGGTCATCGCGTTGGTATCGATCAACATACCCCAGCGTACTGTTGAGTCTACCGCCTGGTCTGGCGAACGGGCAATACTAGTCTGGTAAAGCATGACGCCGGGTGCAACGAATACCGATGCGATGGCTGCACTGGCTTTTAGAAAGTCGCGTCGCGAACTGCCTGCAGGCACGGCGTCGGGCTGGCTGTTGTGGTTACTCTTCACGAAGCGCCACCTGCTGCAATAGCTTTTTATGTACGCCGTCGCTGATTAGCGAATCAATCCTGGTCAGTAACTGTCGAGTGTTAAGGCTATGCCCTAACTGCCCCGCGGTGATAGCGGGGCGATCGGAATGGCATTCGAAGCAATCGATTTTTACCGACGTGTATTGGTGGCAGGCGGTGCAAAAGAATTCGGGGTCCCCGGCGCGCACAATTTTACCGTCCTCTGCTGGTTGGGCATGGCAATTAATGCACCCGGTCAGGCTATATTTTCCCGTTCGAATACCGTCGAGAACCGTTGCATCGCGCTGCAGAAATAAGAATTTCATGTGATCGCGGCGCATGATATCGGTTGGTTCGACACATTGCTGCACATTCTCCGGTGTAATCACCCTGGGTAGGACAACATTTCCCATACTTGAAGATTCAGTTTCAGCCGCGAACAGGCCAGGCGGGATCATTATTACGACAATCGCTACCAGCAGAGCCTGTGTAAAGGTGTAGGGACAATTATATTTCATCTCGATCGAATTGGCGCTAATGATCGCCCAATGCCATATCGATATTGTCCATCTCGACAATACGATTGATTTCATGGTCGAGAAACTCCCGGGTCGTACGATAGCCGGGAATGCCGTAACGGAACATACCGCCCAACTCTTCGTGTTCGTCAAAAATAGTACTGGCGATACTTCTTCTGCGCAGTTGATAAGTTGCCGCCAGACCGGCCGGGCACACTCGCCCCATCATCGACGGGAAAGGATTGGCATCGGTAGAACGCTGGAATGCATATTCCTGCATGCTGACGCCCTCGGGCGGTTTCTCGATACCGCGAACTATATCCAGCCAACCACGAATATCCTCACCGGATGGACAGCTACCCTGGCAGGGTGGTGTGCGGTGGACGTAGGTGGGGCATTTATGCGAGGTGTCTTCCAGAAATATATTTTCGCCTTGCGAGCGCCATTTGTGATCGCCGTCCTGGTACAATCTAAACGTCAGTTTTCGGTTCATTTCGTCTTTTGAAGCTGCCATATAGGTTACCTGGAGTTATCTTTATTCGCCCTGTCTAAGCACGCCAAATTAAATTTTATTCACTGCGGTTTAGCACTATCGCATTACCGACCAACTGGTGCAGACTGATCACCTGGTCCATCTCAAAGCCGTAGTAGGGCATCACCTTGCTGAACTGACTTTTGCAAATTGCGCAGATAGCCACCATGTGGGTGACGCCATGGTTATCTACCACCTGTTTCAAAGCTTCCATACGCGGCAGCGCCCCCTTGACGCGTAGTTCAACCAGGTCGTCGGTCAATAATCCCCCACCACCGCCGCAGCAAAATGTGGCCTCCTTGATGGTGTCGTCGGCCATATCGTAAAAGTGGTTACAGGTCGCCTTGATGATTTCGCGTGGGATAATAAACTGGCCTCCGGCGACATCACCCATTCGCGAACCCCGGGCAACGTTACAGGAATCGTGGAAGGTGAGTACCTTGTCATCATTCGCCGATTTATCCAGTGTCAGCGCATTGCGTTGAATCAAATCGTAAGTGACTTCGCTGATGTTTTGCGGTATCGGGTAATTTTGATCGAGAAAATCGAAAGGCCCTGCCAGCGTGTTCAAGAAATTGTAGGCGACGCGCCAGGCGTGTCCGCATTCACCAAATACGATACGCTTAACACCAAGCTCCAGTGCCGCATCGCGAATTCGCATCGAGATTTTCTGCATATTGTCATAGGATCCGATAAACAGACCGAAATTCGATGCTTCGCTGGCGTGGCTGCTGAGCGTCCAGCTAAGGCCTGCCGCATGGAATACCTTTGCATAACCGATCAATCCGTCCACGTGGGGTTCGGCAAAGAAATCGGCCGACGGGGTCACCAGTAAAATATCGGCATTTTTTTCGTCGAGCGGCAGGCGAACCTTTACGCCTGTCTCTTCCTCTATGTCTTCTTCTAATCCTTCCAGCGTATCTGCCAACGCTGGTTCTGGAAGACCGAGATTATTTCCGATAGTCTGTGCCTTGCCGATGATTTCGTTACAATATTTCTGGCCGACACCGATGGTGTTCAATATTTCTCTGGCCGCCATCGAAATCTCTGCGGTGTCTATGCCGAAGGGGCAATAAACCGAACAACGCCGGCACTGCGAACACTGATGAAAGTAGCTATACCAGAGATCGAGCATATCCTTGTCCAGATCCTTCGCACCAACCAGTTTCGGAAAGTGCTTCCCGGCAAAAGTGAAATATCGCCGATAGACATCGCGAAATAGATCCTGACGCGCAACCGGCATGTTGTAAGGGTCAGCAGTACCGAGGAAATAGTGGCATTTATCGGTACAGGCGCCACATTTTACGCAGGTATCAAGAAATACCATCAGTGCGCGGGACTTGCTGACCAGTTCGCCCATCTTCTTGATCGCAACTTCCTGCCAGTCATCGATCAGTTCTCCCGGGAAGCCGATCTTTTCCTGGAGATCCTGTTTGGCGACATAGGGTTTGCTGTGTGCCATCGCGCCCGGCTGGATTAGAGGAATAATCGGATATTCTTTTAACACGGGTGTTTCAAAGTCGATCACTGTGATTACCCTCGGTTATCGGAGCTGGCACTTTTGCTACTGGTGTGCCGTTTCTCTCGTGGATTATCGATTTGATTAAGTGTCGGGCTGAAGAATAACCCGGGTGCATGGAGTAATTTGCTAAACGGGAAAATAATCATCAGCAGGGCTACCAGCACCAGATGAAAACTGAGCAACCAGTCGGAGGGCATGGGTTGCCAGTCGAAATAAATTAATCCGAGAAAAAATGCTTTAACCGCAACTATATCGGTACCGGTAACAAACTTGACGCCGATACCGGTCAAACCAATGCCTACCAGCAGCGCCAGCATCAAATGGTCGGAAGGAGATGATATAAAGCGTATTCGATCAACCAGGAAACGCCGCGCCCACAAGCCGCCAAGTCCAAACACCATGATAAACGCGCCATATTTTCCATAGGGCTGGATGGTATCGACCCAACCCCAGACCGGGTCTGTGAAATAACGCAGGTGCCGCAGCAAAACGAATAACAGGGCGGCATGAAACAACCAGCCAAATAACCAGATCCATTTATTTGCCTTGAACAGGCTATTAAATAAAGTGACTTCGAAAAACAGGCGAGCTATGACGCCTGAGAGCGAGGTTGGCGCCGGTGTAGTGGGAATCCGAAGTGGCGTGGGAGTTATTGCGTATAAGCGAATTTTAAATGCCAGGCCGGCGACAATGGTTGCGGTAGCGGCATAAAATAGCAGTGTGAATATAAAGGTTAGTAACGACACGTAATGGTCATCTCCTGGTCACAATCACACGCAACCAGTTGGTTTCGGCAACCCTGCATATTTGCAGGCCTGTTTTGCCGGCCCGTAAGGGAACAGTTCATACAGGTATTTGCTGGTGCCTTTTTCCTTGCCCATTCTTTTACCTATGGCCTTGGTTAAAACGCGAACCGCAGGCGCGATTTGATATTCTTCGTAATAATCTCGCAGAAAGTTGATAACTTCCCAGTGATTACTGTCGAGTTCAGCACCGTCCTCCCTGGCCATGGCCGATGCTAGCGCATCATTCCAGTCGCCCATGTTGACGAGGTAACCCTCCTCATCGGTTTCGTAAGATTTACCGTCTAACTCAATACTCATTGTTGGTCTCTGTAGTTGAATATTAATGTGTACTTATAACATTGTCCTAAAGCCATGATTGCACCGCATGGTATTCCGTTGCAAGTCGCACGAATCCCTCGTAGTCCACTAGCGATATTCCATCCACTACTGTGCTTTCGTCAATACCCCTGGCATCCAGATCAGGTGCCAGCGCGAAGACCGAGTGTCTGGCTACAGCGGCTATGATCTTGTCCGCTACTGCAGTATTTTTCTGCGCCGCGTAGATCGCGTCTTCGATCAGCAGTATTGCCGATCCTTTTTTGGCTAGCCTCAAGCAAGTGTCGAGCGAATTCTTCTCAAACGGGGATTTATTGATGATGTGTAATACTGACATTTTGCTAGGTATCTAAACGAAAATTAAAAGTTGAAAATAATGTCCTGTTTATCAATTATATCGCCGAGTTCTTCACTACTGACAACCTGTATAGAATCTTTTTCTGCCCAGTCCTCATCCTCGTCTTCCCAGGTTAGCGGTAATAGGTCTTCCTGCTTTAGTCCCCGCAGTTCGAGGGATTCTTTCTCAACGTAAATCTGGTTAATATCGTAATCACTGAGCGCCCGGTAAGTTGGGGAAAAATTTTTAACACCAATACCGTTGGTATTCTGATTAAGCATTAACTGGTAAACCCCGTCGTCGATGAAGGCGAGCGAGACGTCCTGGTCGAAGGCGGCACCCACTAATACCACTTCGAGGGACTCGAGTGCGTATATAGAACCGTGCGGAGCTTTCCGATTGACATAAAGAAATTTTTTAATTTGAGGCATCTATTACGTGTTGAAATTATAGATAAAATTCATAAATAGCTACCGACTTAGTACGATATACGGGCTAATCCCCAAAAACCAGCAGCCGATCTGCTTGAATGCCGGCATCGATGAGCTGTCCCAGGCCGGAAATATTAAATCCCTGGGCCATGTTACTGGTATCTTTACCCGCACGTTTGGCCGCGTCCGGATCCAGCAGTCCGCGACGTTGGGCTGCGGTGATGCATAGCACCATATCGAGGTTGTGCTTTTCTGCCAACTCGCGCCAGCGTGTCGTAATGTTTCGGTCATCCTGTGGTGGAACACCTAGACTGGTGCCGTTGTTTACGCCGTCGTGATAAAAAAATATACGAACTATTTCGTGCCCACTGCCCAGTGCGGCGGCGGTAAAATGATAAGCCGTGTCCGATGCTTGATGGGTGTAGGGTCC
>JACZQS010000345.1 GCA_022545625.1 Pseudomonadota bacterium | reverse complement strand
AGACCCCTCGGAAAGCTCCGTGAATGGGGTCTAAACGTGACCACTATTCACGGTGGCATGAAAATCGGAGACCGAGACACGCCGGGTTCGCGGATTTATGCTGAGCGTGAGTTCAAGGAAGACTGCCAAGTGTTGGTAGCCACAGAAGCGGCAGGTGAAGGAATTAATCTGCAATTTTGCTGGTACCGTCAACAAGCATACGTTCAAAACACGGGGCAACTCCTGCCTTAATCGCATCTTCAATATATCCGGGTTCAGATCCATCCACACAAACCCCTACAACCGGTTTTTTTGGCCAGGAATAAGATCGTCCATTAACTTCAACTGCTACATTCGACATACATACTTTCTCCGCTGAATCGGGATCTGAAACAAACTTCAAATCCGCTAATTTTGTTTAAGTGACAACTACTTTTAACCTTGAAGCTGCTCGATTACCAATACTAATGCAGGATACAATTATGATTATATTTCATAATAAATAGGAATTTTAATTAAATTATTATATTATGTGTTTGATTTTAAATGATTTAATTTAATAGCACCAAACGGAAAAGTGAATTTCATATTTGTTTTTCGCATGAATTATATTGAAAAAATCCCAGGGCCCTCATTGTTTTGAGCCCGAACATAACTTCAGCAGGCGGAGACTTCATTTCCAGCTACAGCGGACCGCAGCATGAATGTAAATGGGATTGTGAGAAGTACGATACAACCGCTAGTCAATATTGCGGTGTGCACGCCAGCCCAGTCTCCGATGACACCAAACCCAAGCGGGGCGATGACAGTTGATACCGCTGTCAGCGTGTAAAACAGGGCAAAAACCCGCGATTGCTTGTCGGCTTCTACCAGGTCTCCAATGGTTCCATAAAGAACAGATGAGGTGCCATTGAGGGCAACACCGAGTAATGGGAGAACGAAAAATGCCGCAATTCCCGGTAGCACCAGGATCAAAACGATACCAATGGCCGTTGCCAGCTCGGTTATAATGACTGTCCGAATAACGCCTATTTTGTCGGCAATAAAGCCACAAGCCAGTTTGCCCGCCATGCCGCCGGCAATCACCGCTGGAATCGCCTGGACTGCCCAGCCTTCAGTGACACCTTTATCGATCATCAGAAAGGTAACAAAGGTTAAAATTCCAGCACGCGTACTATTGTCAATGATCGCGATCAGGCACAGGGCAGCAAAGCCCGGGCGGTCAATTATTCCCCATCCCCTGGTTATTACATTGCTGTCATCCCTGGAGGCCTGGGGTCGCCCACCGATATCGATTCGCCTGAGAATCAGAATAAAAAATATCGCCGCTACAATCGCAACGATACCAAGGCCAACGGCGGGGGCTTGCCAGGCGATTCCTGCTGCAATCAATAAACTAGCCGAACCTGCAATTAAAAACTTGCCGACATCACCTGCGAAATTATAAGTTCCTAATGCGCCACGTCGTCCTTTGACACTATAAGCCCGACTAATTAGCGAGGAACATAGAGGGTGTTGTACGGCTAACCCAATTCCGCCGAGAAACAAAATAATAAGCAATTCAAAAAATTGGGAACTCAGGGTAAGAAGAATGAAAGCTGCCCCTGCCAGAATCGTGCCGCTCGCCAGTAATGCGCGTTCCCCCACCCGTTCGGATAACAGCCCAACCGGAATTTGAAAGAGGGCGGTTGCGGCTGATTGTGCCCCTTTGATCATACCGACCTGGGTTAATGACAATCCGAATTGCTGGGCCAAAACAGGTAATAGCACGTAAATCATGTTACCCATGCCATCATGGATAATGTGCAGAACACTGCAGGTACCCAGTACCCGCCTTATACCCCGCTGCTGAGTGTTCTTTGTGTCCACAATACCATCCATGCTTCCAACAAAATCCCCCCCGAATACAGTTTAATCTGTACTCGGTGGGTAAAATTTCCCCAATAGAGGAGAGATCACATGAGTAGTAAACCCAAGTGCTTTAATGACCACCGATGACGGCAGCGCGCAAACGGTTACTAACCTGTTCAACACATACAACAAGAACAAAAATCATCAGGATAATTAAAGCTGCTTTTTCATACTGGAATAAATCCATGGCAACCTTCAATTCAATCCCGATACCACCGGCACCAACAAGCCCGAGAATTACCGAGGCACGCACGGCCTTCTCCGTGGCGAACAGGGCATCGCTGATAAAAGACGGCATCGCAGACGGCAAGACAACCGACATAGCCACGTCGAGGTTAGTTCCGCCCATGGCCTTGACCGCTTCCTGACCGACAACGATGTCCTCGCCATCAATCAAGACCACACTAGGCGTTGTCTGGTCGCCTTCCATGTTGGTCAACAGTTGCGGTCGTCCGACGTCGTCCAGATAGCAGATAGCCGAAAAGGTGGTTCCCAAATCGATGCCGACAGTTTGACCTTCAAGGAATTTCATAAGTTTGCCTTGTCTACGGAAATGTGCCAATTCCGGGTGATCGTTCTCTGTGAAGGGAGGGAAGCCCGCGAACGCGAGTCCTGAGTCCACCCTTGGGCTATTCTGACACCACGGTAGAACGGAATCAAGCGCGCCGCCCGTGCCAGGGCTAGTC
>JACZQS010000071.1 GCA_022545625.1 Pseudomonadota bacterium | reverse complement strand
TCCACATTTGAAAATTTGCTCGCGGTTAACCCCATAGCGACAGGCATTGGACAGTGCCTGCAAACCGCAATCGATTCCCTGTAGCGGGGTAATACCCTTCGCAATCATCATTTCACGGGATTCACGATCGATATTTTCGGGCAAATCGCTACAAACCGCACCGGGTATATCGAGCGCATTACAGGCTTGGATGAATGACCTGGCATCGTTTCGATAAGGTGTATTGTCTTCGTGGATATGACTGGGTGGGAAATCCTGAATCACAAGCGCCGCATCGAATCCATCGGCAATCAGGGTCTGGAACACTTTTGGCATGACCTCGGTATTACCCCACAGCGGGGTGGTGTAATCGAGGGGATTGGATACGGTTGCAATATCGGGTAGCAAGTCGGTGAGGTCCTTGCGCGCTGCATCCGTCGGTTGTGGTAACTCGAGTCCCAGCTTTTCGCAATAATCCGCGACCAGGGCCGCCTCACCTCCGGAGCAGGTAAACGCTGCTATCTTGCGACCGCCAGGTGCCCCGGACACGGACAGGAATTTTAGCGTTTCCATCATTTCCATTGGTGCATCGACTCGTATGATGCCAAGCTGGTGAAACAATGCCTGGTATGCCTGGTCAAGACCGGCGAGAGAACCGGTATGACTCACGGCTATTTGCGATGCGAGCCTGGAACTTCCGGCCTTGAGTACGATAATCGGTTTTTCCGCGTGCAGCGCCTTGATCGCCGCGTCGGCAAATTTTTCTATGTTTTTGATGCCCTCGATATACAAACCAATGGCGGTTACGTGGGGATCGTCAGCCAGCACATCGATATAATCCTCGATTGCGAGCACCGCCTGGTTACCAGCGGAAATCACGTAAGATATCGGTACCGAACGCTGATTCATGGTCATATTGGCCGGGATCATGCCGCTTTGCATAATCAGCGCGATTCCTTTTTCGCAGCGCATATCACCCGCACCAAAAGGCCATAACGTGGCGCCATTGGTATAGTTGATCAGCCCATAGCAATTAGGTCCCACCAAAGCGAGATTACCAGCCGCTTCGACCAGCTCTTTCTCCGCCTGGCGACCAGACTCCCCCAACTCTCCGTAACCCGCGGTGAAGCAGGCCACACCACCGGCACCGACCCGGTTTAGCTGGCGCAGCATATCGGTAGCAGCCTTGCGGGGTGTCGCCAGAAATACCGCATCGGGTGCTTCGGGTAAATCGGCAACCGTAGGAAAACACGGGACACCACCGAGGCTTTCCCGTTTCGGGTTGACCCCCCAAACCGGGCCATCGAAATGGCGCGCACACTGTTGCGCGCTGAATGCCGCATCGGAACCGCCAATAAAAGCGATATGCCTTGGATTTAATAGTCGCTGTAAATTCTCAGGAGAAGCCGCCATCAGGACTCATATTGACGCAACAAGGAGCGCGAGATGATATGGCGCTGGATTTCGGAAGTCCCGTCCCATATCCGATCCAGGCGGGCATCGCGCCAAAGACGCTCGATCGGTAAATCCTCCATTAAGCCCATGCCGCCATAAATTTGAATGGTGCTATCAGCCGCGCGGCCGACTGCCTCCGAGGCAAACAGCTTCGCTTTGGCCGCGTCTTCGGCTTCCATGATGCCCTGATCGGCTTTGTCGGCTGCATGCATTACCAGTAGATCGGCCGCCTGTAAATCGGTTGCCATGTCTGCCAGCTTGAACGAAGTGCCCTGGAATTTTCCGATTGCCTGGCCAAACTGTTTACGTTGGGCGGCGTAGCTGGTAGCGAGTTCGAGCAGACGTTCCATCTTGCCGCAGGCAGCCGCCGCTACCCAGACGCGCCCCATGGTTAACCACTTGTCAGCGAGTTCGAAGCCCTGGCCCTCGTTGCCAAGAATCTGGTCCTGATGCACCCTGCATTGATGAAAGGATAGCTGCCAGGTGTGGTAGGCGCGTTGTGCTGCGCAGCGCGGCCCACGGGTGATTTCAAATCCAGGGGTATCACGATCGACGAGAAATGCGGTTACCAGTTTACGTTCGCCCCGTTTGGTTTGCTGGACACCGGTCCAGGCGAATAGAATCGCAAAATCCGGAATCACCGGACTGCTGATAAAATGCTTGGAACCGTTGATCACAAACTCATCGCCTTCTCGCACCGCCTTGGTGGTCATGGACATGATATCGGACCCCGCTCCGGGTTCGGTCAGTGCGAATACTTCCTTCTTTTCACCACTGACACAGGGTTTCAGATAATTATCTATCTGATCGCCCTTGCAGGCCATGAGTATCTCTGAAGGGCGGTGGATATACCCATGCAAACCGTAACTGGTCTTACCTAGTTCACGCTCAAACAGCGCCAGTGTTTTGTAATCGAGCCCACCACCGCCGATTTCCACGGGAAGATTCGGCGCATAAAAACCCATTTCCAGGGCTTTCGATTTAATCCGTTGGCCAAGCTCTTCGGACACTTCGCCACTACGGTCAACTTCGGCTTCATATGGCTCTAACTCTTGCTCACGAAACGCCCGCAGCGAGCGAACAATCATGTCTTGTTCGGCAGTTAAATTATAATTCATCGGACTGACTTCATCGGCGGAATAAACGTCACCAATCATATATCATTGGCAGCACCAGTCTACTACACTGACGTCTTCGTAATTTGAGGCTCAGAATGAGGATTATGCTGGAGCCGCTGAAAAGCGGATTGGGTGACAATTTTCTCCGGGCCGCCACCAGCGCCTGAGATTCATAACAATTCGAGGTGATCAGGTGACCGTGAATCTCCAAAAATCTGAGTTGATAAAGTGGGTCGATAATCGGATCGGGAATCTATCGGACTGGCACCAGAGGATATTTGACCATGGTGAAACCGCCTGGCGCGAGTATCGATCCAGCGCCTGGTACGTCGAGCGCTTACGCGCCGAGGGGTTCAACGTCGAGCAGGGCAGTGGTGGCATGCCGACCGCTTTTTGCGCCGAATGGAACAATGGCTCGGGGCCGACCATCGCGGGATACGCGGAGTATGATGCAGTTCCCGGAAACTGCCAGGCGGCTGATACAATACAGCGACCGCGTGACGGATTGAGTCCACATGCAGGTGGGCACACCGACCCGCATTCCGCTTTAGGCATCAGTTCGTTGGGAGGCTTTCTCGGCGCCAAGGCAATCATGGAAAAGTACGCTATCGAGGGGCGGTTAAAATTTTTCGGTGAGCCCGCGGAAAAGGTACGGGGCTCCAAGCCGATTCACGCGGCCAAAGGGTATTATGACGATCTTGACGCTGCAATCAGCTTTCATCCATTTTACATGTTGCCTCTGTGCAATACCACGCGTTGGGATACGCACTGCGGAGCCGCCTATGCGATGATCTATAGCTTCGAGTGCAATTCGCCGCACACCTGGCAAGGGCAAACCGGCGCGACCGACAGCCCGATCGTTGCTGCACACGCTTCGGCGCGTGCTCCCGGAGCCAACGACGCCCTGGTGCAGATGTACCAGACTTCCAAAGCCTTAAAAGAACATATGGTGGCAGCCGGTTGTGGCTGGTCGATGAATGAATGCATTCTTACCGCCGGTCAGGCCACCGCCGATAACCTGCCCGCTCAAATCGCCCAGATCCAATACATTCTGCGGGTACCCACAATCGAAATGGCACAAAGCATTACCGGCGTGCTCGACAATAACGCCGCCGCTGCCGCGACCATCAGTCACTGTAGCTGGCACCGGGACTGGGTCAGCAAGTCGCGTCATGGATTGCCGAACCATAGTCTCGCGCAACTCACCTATGACAATCTGCAATTCGTCGGTGCGCCGATTTTCAACCAGGGCAAGGCTCGGGAAATAGCGCGTGAAATTCAACGGAACCTGGGGCTCGAACCCATGGATAAACCTTTCCTCGCCGTAACCGAGCAACTCATTTCGCCACAGGCGGCAGAGATCGAGTTGCGCAAACAACTGCCCGAGTGGCAGCAGCACTTTACCTCGGATGATTACACCGAGTATTGCTGGCATGCGCCAACGGTCAGGCTTTACATCGCCCGCCCGACATTGGCCGCAGCAAACGCCGGCTACAGGTATCCCGACTGGGTGATGAATGCGCTCGGCGGAATCCGCGAAACCATCGAGCCGATGATCGCCTGCGCCGCCAAGACCATTGGTTGTACCATCATCGATCTGCTGATCGAAAAAGATATGCTTGCCAAAGCAAAACGGGAATTCGAGGAACGTACCGGTGGTGGAGTCAACGGTAGTCAATGGCAAGCGCCGCTATGCGACTACGAAGCACCAATCAATTTCCGCTGGCCCGAGTATGTCACCACCGAGCGTGGCCACGAGTGGTGGATTCCCAGGAATGACTCCCGGCCAACCTGAATCAAGGTTGTTCAACACCCTCCCGGACAATGATGTATCAGATTATACCGATATAAAATTCCCAGACCCGCTGCATCAGCTCGAGCTCAGCACTCATGGCCAAATGTTGGCGCTAGACGAATTGATTTCGTCGGCGATATAAACGGTACCAATCATATTTCATTTGCAACCTCAGTCTACTACACTGTCGCCTCCGCAATTTGAGACTCAGAATGAGGTAGCTAATGATTCCTGGTGATGATGAGGTACAGATTCAGGTTGATGCCACGGTGATGACGATTACTATTAATCGACCCAAGGCGAATGCTATCGATTTACCGACCAGCCGCAAACTCGGTGAAGCTTTTGTATATTTTCGCGACAATCCTGATTTGAAAGTTGCAATCATTACCGGGGCCGGTGAAAAGATTTTCTGCGCGGGCTGGGATCTGAAAGCGTTAGATAGCGGTGATACGCCGCTGGAGAACTGGTGGGAGGCAGAAGACCCGGAACTCGGCGGTTTTGCCGGCATCACCGAAATGTGGAATCTCAATAAACCCGTGATCGCCGCTTTAAACGGTTTAACCATCGGCGGCGGATTTGAAATTGCGCTGGCCTGCGATTTAATCATCGCGGCCGAACATGTCCAGTTCGCTCTACCGGAATTGCCGCTTGGCCTGATTCCCGATGCCGGGGCGGTGCAGCGCCTTCCCAGGCGACTACCCTATAATATTGCACTCGAAATGCTGTATCTCGGGCGTCGCATGACTGCCGAGGAAGCCGCGCATTACGGCCTGGTGAATAAGATTGTCCCGCCAACTGATTTGATGCCGGCCGCACGGGCCTGGGCCGAACAACTGTCAGAGGTCGCGCCGCTGGCGTTGCAGTCGGTCAAGGAGGTATTGCGCGCAATCGAATGCGAGCCCACCGAAAACGCTTTTCACAAGATGCGCTATGATGATTTGCCCACTTACAAAGCCATGTTGTCGTCGGATGATGCGGGTGAAGGCGTCAAGGCATTCGTGGAAAAACGTGACGCCAAATTCAAAGGCAGCTGATCGTGCTCAATAAAGACCCTGCCAGGGTTCGTAATATTACCTGTATCGGTGCAGGTCCGATCGGTGGCGGCTGGGCCGCACACTTTCTCGCCCAGGGTTACCAGGTCACCAGCTACCTGCATGATGCGAGTGAGTATGATGCGCTGATGCGCTTGCTGGAAACTGCCTGGGCCAGTCTCGAACAAATCGGCCTGGCAGATAACGCCTCGCTGGATAATTTTCAATACACCTCCGATCTCGCCGAAGCCACCGAAAACGCCGAGTTTATCCAGGAATCGGTGCCCGAGGTGCTGAAACTGAAACAGGATTTGTATAAAACTCTGGGCGATATCGTCGATGCAAACGTGGTGATTGCATCGAGCACCTCTGGATTGTCAATGACCGACATTCAAGCCAATTGCGCTACCCCTGAACGCACAGTTGTGGCTCATCCATTTAATCCGCCCTACCTGCTTCCCCTGGTTGAGATGATCGGCGGGGAGAACACCAGCGCAGAATGCATTGCCTGGACCGAACGGTTTTACAAAGTCTCCGGCAAGTCACCATTGGTGATGAAAAAAGAAATACCGGGATTTATCGCAACCAGGCTGCAGGAGGCTATCTGGCGCGAGGCGTTGCACATGGTTGCCAATGGAGAAGCCACGGTGGAGCAAATCGATCAGGCGGTGGTCAACGGCCCTGGCCCACGCTGGGCATTGATGGGTCCCTGCGAAATCTTCCATATCGGTGGCGGCGAAGGCGGCATGGCATATTGTCTCGACCAGTTTGGTCCAGCGCTTAAGCTACCCTGGACGCGGCTTGTTGCACCTGAACTGACTGCCGAGCTTAGACAGGCTATGATCGATGGCTGTGCCGAGATGACCGAAGGGCAGGATTTTGCATCGCTGAGCAGGAAAATGAACGACGGACTGGTGAAAATAGCAAAAATTAAACAAAACCAGCATGGACAGTAAAATGTTACCAATTGGGGAGAAGTTCAATGAATCATGATGTCATTATTACCTGTGCGGTCACCGGAGCAGGAGACACTACCAGTCGCAGCGAACTGGTGCCGATCACGCCACGGCAGGTTGCCGACGCTGCGATTGAAGCTGCCAATGCCGGTGCTGCGGTTTGTCATATTCACGTACGTGATCCGCAGACCGGACAGGGATCGCGTGACGTTGCCCTGTTTGAAGAAACGCTTGGTTTGATTCGCGATGGCGGTGTCGACATGGTGATCAACCTGACCGCCGGCATGGGCGGTGACTGGGTGCCCAGTGAAGCAGACCCCTCTTTGCCAGGCCCGGGTACCGACATGATCGGACCCGAAGAGCGTATGGCGCATGTAGTCGCCTGCAAACCCGATATCTGCAGCCTCGATTGCGGCACGATGAACTTTTCCGGTGACTACACTTACATTAACACCGCACCTTATCTACGCACCATGGCAACCATGGCAAAGGACCTGGGCGTCAAGCCGGAACTCGAAGTTTTCGATCTGGGGCAGATCAGGCTGGCGCGAAAATTGATCGATGATGGTCTCATCGATGCGCCGCCGATGTTCCAGATTTGCCTCGGCATCCCCTGGGGCGCCGGTGCCGATACAGAATCCATGGCGGCAATGAAACACGCGTTGCCTGTTGATGCAATCTGGGCCGGCTTCGGTATATCGCGGATGCAAATGCCGATGGTCGCTCAAGCAGTCCTACTGGGGGGCAATGTACGGGTTGGGCTGGAAGACAATATTTACCTTGATCGAGGTGTGCTGGCGAGTAACGGTATGCTGGTCGAACGGGCGGTCGAGATTATCGAGCGAATGGGTGCCAGAGTGGTTGGCCCGGATGAGGCAAGGGCCAAGATCGGCCTTGCCTGAATGCGGGGTATTGTCTTGTTTCAAACTGAGTATCCAGGCAAAGATCGCGTTATTCTGAACTAATGATTAACCCGGGACACTTGTATATTACGCCGGCAGAAAACTATAAAATCGTAACCAGCCAGGTGTTATTATTGCTGGATAAATATCCGTTTAAATGAGCAAACATCATGCAAAACTACCAACATTATATTAACGGCGAATGGAGCGATGCGTCTGATGGCGCTGTATTGACCTCGATAAATCCGGCAACCGAAGAAGCCTGGGCGCAGGTGCCTGTCGCCACCGAAGACGATGTCAATCGAGCGGTAGCTGCCGCGAAAAAAGCGCTATTCGAAGGACCATGGGGTTCCATGACGGCCACCCAAAGGGGAAAGCTGATGCGCCGGCTTGCTGACCTGATTGTCGACAAGGCGGACCATCTGGGAGACATCGAAACCACAGACAGCGGAAAACTGCTAAAGGAAACCCGCATGCAAACGGGTTATGTATCTGACTACTACCGCTATTTTGCCGGCATGGCAGACAAGATTGAGGGCGCGACCCTGCCCATAGACAAGCCGGATATGCACGTGTTTACCACTCGCGAACCGATTGGTGTCGTCGCCGCGGTGGTGCCGTGGAATGCACAGATGTTTCTGACTGCCACCAAGCTGGGACCCGCGCTGGCTGCGGGAAATACCGTGGTGCTAAAAGCTTCTGAAATTGCGCCGGCGCCGATGTTCGAATTTGCGAAAATAGTCGAACAGGCCGGTTTCCCTCCCGGGGTTATTAATGTCATCACCGGTTACGGCGAACCTTGCGGCAGAGCGTTGACAGGTCACCCTGATGTCGCCCGGGTGGCTTTCACCGGGGGACCGGAAACTGCATCCCGGGTGATCGAGAACACCGCGCGAAACTACGCCCACGTCTCCCTGGAACTGGGCGGCAAGTCTCCCATCGTGGTATTCGACGATGCCGACCTGGAAGGCGCGGTGAATGGTATTATTGCAGGCAACTTCGGTGCTTCGGGCCAAAGCTGCGTGGCAGGGTCACGGGTATTTATCCAGCAGGGAATCTATGATGACATCGTTGCCCGCCTGGTTGATCGAGCTAAACAGATTCGCATTGGTGACCCGCTGGCCGAGGATACGCAGATGGGCCCGCTGGCGACTAAAGCACAGGTCGAACGAATCCTTTCCGCGGTAAGTAAATCTCAGCAGCAGGGCGCGAAGCTGCACCACGGCGGAAAACAACCCGACGCCTTCAGCAAGGGATATTATTTTGAACCCACTATTTTGGGCTGCCCGCACCAGGACATCGAAACGGTGCAAAATGAAATGTTCGGCCCCGTTTTGAGTGCACTGAAGTTTAAAGATGAAGACGAAGGTATAGCTATGGCCAACAATACCCGTTTCGGTCTCGGCGCCGGGGTGTTCACCGAGAACCTGGCGCGCGCGCACCGGGTCAGCTCAAAAATTCGCGCCGGTATCCTCTGGATCAATACCTATCGGGCGGTATCTCCGATCGCGCCTTTTGGCGGCTTTGGCCACAGCGGCTATGGCCGAGAAGCAGGAGCCGAAGCAATTTTGGACTATACCCGTACCAAGACGGTGTGGATTAATACATCGAAAGAGCCGATGGCAAATCCGTTTGTGATGCGATAAATGATCCGGAAAAGAGGAAATTAGTGCCCTGCTTGAGACACTGCAGCGACTGCAGCGCGATGGCCTATTGAATGAGCAGCAAAAACACAATCTTTCTTTGTTAGCGC
>JACZQS010000070.1 GCA_022545625.1 Pseudomonadota bacterium | reverse complement strand
TCAGCCATGCTTCACCGTCATCGCCTGATCGTGACCTTGGTCGCAGCCTTCTCATGCAGCGTCCAGGCCGATGTCATCTTCGTCGATGTCGCCAACTGTCCGCTTAGCGATTGCTGCTTCACCCATGGCACGCCTGGGTGTGATGATCGTGGGTGCGAGTCCATCGTCTGCGTGGTCGACCCCACTTGCTGCGACGTTGCTTGGTCCCCGGCGTGTGTGGGCCTCGTGTTTCTGATATGCGATATCTGCCCCAGGTCAAAGGCGCCAATCGACCGGCTGCCCAACAGTTTCGGCGCCATATAAATTATTATTTCGTCAACCAGTCCTTGCTGAACCAATGCACCGGCAAGTGTTTGCCCGCATTCGGTGTGTACTTCGTTAATTTCTCGTTTGGCCAGATGTGACATCAGCTTTTTCAGATTAATATTGCCGGAACCGGAATCGTCCAGAATTGAAACCTGCGCACCCGCCGCGACCAGGCGCTCAATCTCGAATGGTGAGCTGTTCAGGGTATAAATCCAGATTTCGCCATCGGTGCCAAATATTTTTTCCTTGCCGGTCAAGCGTAATTCTGCATCCAGTATTACCCTTACTGGATGTCTTAACTCGACATTTTGATCGAGGTCTGACTTTGACACTCGCAGGTTTAAGGAGGGATTATCGTCCATGACAGTTTTTGCCGAGGTGAGAATTGCCGAACTCCTGGCACGTAAGCGCTGCACGTCTAGCCTGGCCGATTTTCCAGTAATCCATCGACTCTCGCCACTTTTTAACGCGGTACGGCCATCCAGAGATATTGCCATTTTCAAGCGTACGAAAGGACGGCCTTTTTCCAGTCGGGATATAAATCCCGGGTTCAATAATCTGGCTTCTGACTCGAGAACACCCTGCACTACTTTTATTCCATTCGCTTCGAGTTTGCCAATTCCCGCACCCGCCACTAACGGATTGGGGTCTTGCATAGCAACAACCACCCTCCTGGGTTTAAGCTCGATCAATGCATCGACACAGGGTGGTGTTTTGCCGTGGTGTGAGCAGGGTTCGAGAGTGGTATAAAAGTCACTGCCGGGTGGAACCTGGTTTTTTTCGATCGCATTGATTTCAGCATGCGGACCGCCGGTGAATTCGTGCCAGCCCTGCGATACGAGTTTCGCATCCTTAACGATGACACAACCCACGCGCGGGTTTGGGTGCGTGGAATACATCCCCTTTCGCGCTAGCCGTAATGCCTGTGCCATCCAGAATTCGTGATTGACTGGCCGAGGCATCAGCTCTCCTCATCGATCAAGGGTACCTGTCGACGGTGCATCTCGGGCGTCGGTTCAGATTCGAGCGTTTTGATGACTTCTTCAAATGCCTGGATATCTTCAAAACTCAGATAGACCGAGGCAAATCTAATATAAGCAACATGATCCAGTCGCTGTAGTTCGTGCATCACCAGGCCACCAATTTTTCGTGACGAAATTTCACGTGAATCAATTCCGATCAATCGTTTCTTGATATGGCCGATCGCATCTTCTATTTGCTCGGCAGCGACGGGGCGTTTTTCCAGTGCACGCATCATTCCACTACGCAGTCGTAACTCATCAAAAGCGTCGCGACTACCGTCATTCTTGATCACTATCGGCATATTGAGCATGGGCGATTCGTAGGTAGTGAATCGGGTCTCGCAGGAAACACACTCCCGGCGCCGGCGCACCTGGACCGACTCCGGCGCTAATCTGGAGTCGACCACCCTGGTATCAGGTGTACCGCAGAAAGGACATTTCATCAGCTAGTCAATCCACTTGTTAAAGAGGCCAGGTTTAATCGCCGTAAACCGGCAGACGTTTGCAGATTTCCTGCACCTTGCCTTTGACTGTCGCGATGACTTCCTGGTTACCCATATTGTCGAGGATATCGCAAATCCAGTTCGCCAGATTTCGTGAATCGGTTTCGCTGAACCCGCGAGTGGTAATCGCTGGCGAGCCGATACGCAAGCCTGAGGTGACGAATGGGGACTGCGGGTCATTTGGCACCGAATTTTTGTTAACCGTAATATTGGCGCTACTCAACGCCGCATCAGCTTCTTTACCGGTCAGGCCTTTGCTAATCAGCGATAGCAGGAACAAATGATTGTCTGTACCGCCAGAGACGATATCGAAACCACGCTCAATGAATACCCGGGCCATCGCATCAGCATTTACCAGTACCTGTTTCTGGTACTCGACAAACTCGTCGCTCATGGCTTCCTTGAAGGCAACCGCTTTACCAGCAATCGCATGCATCAAGGGCCCGCCCTGGGTACCTGGAAATACCATCGAGCTCAGTTTCTTTTCAATTTCCGGGTTCGACCTGGCCAGGATTAACCCGCCCCTGGGGCCACGTAATGTCTTGTGAGTCGTGCTGGTGCAGACGTCGGCAATTCCGACTGGGCTGGGATAGCAGCCGACTGCGACCAGACCAGCCACATGCGCCATATCCACGAACAGACAGGCACCGACTGAATCTGCAATATCGCGAAATCGTTGCCAGTCCACAATCCGCGAATAAGCTGAAAACCCGGCCACGATCATCTTCGGCGAATGCTCCTTTGCCAGCGATTCAACCTCGTTATAATCTATTTCGCCAGTTTCACTGTCGAGCCCGTATTGCATCGCATTGAACAACTTTCCTGAAAAATTGACCTTCGAACCGTGGGTCAAGTGCCCACCGTCCGACAGGCTCATGCCTAAAATTGTATCTCCAGCCTTGAGCAATGCAAAGTATACCGCTGCATTCGCCTGCGAACCCGAATGCGGTTGAACGTTGGCATAATCGGCGTTGAATAGTTTTTTCACTCTTTCAATCGCCAGTACCTCGGCAACATCTACATGCTCACATCCGCCATAGTAGCGCTTCGATGGGTAGCCTTCAGCATACTTGTTGGTGAGAACAGAACCCTGTGCCTGCATGACCCTGGGACTGGCATAGTTTTCGGAGGCGATCAACTCGATGTGATCTTCCTGGCGCGTCTCTTCTGCCTGCATAGCGGCCCACAGTTCGGGATCGAAGTCTGCAATATTCATGGATTTGGAAAACATCGGGGCATTCTCGAATAAAAAAGAAGGCGATTGTACAAAACCACCCGCCAAGAAGCACTAAAAAACATGTCACTAGCGCTGATATTAACAGCTTAACCGATTGATTTTGAATTTTCTTCCCCCATATTATGGTGATCAATAATTAGTCAGTTTCTTGGGCTTGCATGACTGAGCCCGAGCACTTAATTTTAGTGCTCAAATCGAAATTTCGGGTGTATAATCGAGTTAATACCCAAACCAGGAAGTTATTATGGAAAATGTAGGCATATATAAGCCGCCCCAGAAAAACACCGACGTAATCACCGACGTAATCGGCGATGTCTCGGATACTTTTCAGGTTGATTTGTCAACAAGCGATCTTGAAGTCACCCAGTCCGCCCAGGACAAGTTACGTGAAATTATCGAACAAGGTGATGAAGACGTCTCCGCGATCCGAATTTATGTCGGCGGCGGGGGTTGTGGTGGCATGTCTTATGGCATGACGTTCACCGATCAACAAACTGATTTCGATACGATTCAATCCTTCGACGGTTTCAAGCTTTATGTCGATGTGGTCGCGCTCAACTATTTACGTGGCGCACAAATCGACTACATCCAGGAAGCTGGCCACGAAAGATTCGTGTTTAATAATGTATTTGCCGAAACGGGCGGTACCGGAGCCTGTGGCGGATGTGGCGCGGCCGGTGGCGGTGACAGCGGTGGCGGTGACAGCGGTTGCGACTAGGCGCTGGTACAGCTGGGAAATATCAGTACCACAAAACAGGAACGCATATCGATAAAGCCCGACACCAGGAGTCTGCCGGGCTTTGTTCTTTTGATTGCCCCTTCAGGCAGTTATCGGATTGCGCCTTACCTGAATGCAGCCCGCTCCCTCGGTATTGGGTTAGTAGTAGTTTCGAACAGTGAACATTCTCTAATACCTGCAGTCGCTAAGGGTATCAGCGTCGATTTTTCTAATTTATCACAGGCCCGTTCAACCGTTTTAGCCGCAATCAAACAACTAAATATTGTTTGCGTCCTCGCCACCGATGATTCTTGCGTGGATCTAAGCAGTCAAATCGCCGAGTACCTGGATTTACCCCACAATTCGATTAAAGCAACCCGGTTAACCCATCGAAAAGACCTGGCGCGTCAGGTTTTAAAGGAATCCGGTTGTAATACACCCGCTTTTCAAATCATTGCAATAAAAGACCCGGCTAAAATCGAATTGGAGTTCAATTACCCCGTGGTCCTTAAACCCCTGAGCCTATCGGGGAGTAGAGGCGTTATTCGGGTCGACGATCGAACTCAACTGTTACAGGCGGTTAATAGAATTGATTCGATCCTCGATCAGGCCGAACAAACCGGTTTTGCACGTGAAAATATCCTGGTAGAAGCTTATCTCGATGGGCCAGAATTCGCTGTTGAGGGATTTTTAGTCGACGGTAAATTCCATACTCTCACCATTTTCGACAAGCCCGAACCAATGGAGGGACCTTATTTCGAAGAAACCTGTTACCTGACACCGAGTCAACTGGATAGTAAGAGTAAACAGGCCCTGGTGAATGAAATTGCGAGCTGTTGCAGGGCTTACGGATTAGAACACGGACCGGTACACGCCGAAGCCCGAATTATCAGCTCCGGCACTGTGCTGTTGGAGCTGGCGGCAAGGACAATAGGCGGTCAATGCGGCCAGATAATCGAATTTTCTTTACAACAAAAACTCGAGGAGCTGGTGATACAGGGGATGTGTGGAAAATTACCGAAAATATCGAACGACGTCGATCCCGCGGGTGTGTTGATGATTCCCATTACCAACTCGGGTTTGTTAAAACGAGTAGAGGGTCTAACCGATGCAATGCAGGTAAGATTTATTAAAGATATCGAAATCCATATTCGTGAGGGCTACGAGCTTGTGCCGTTGCCCGAAGGTTCGAGTTATCTTGGATTTATATTTGCCCAGGCGCCCAGCTATCAGGAAACTTACCAGGCATTGAAAGCAGCCTATGAAAAACTACGCTTTGTCACCCAGCCAAGTTGGAAACTGGATCAACTGGCGGGTTAGACTGGAGGTACTATTTTTTAGCTCCCGGTGGCCTGAATCCCGCAGGCTGCTGCCCGAGGTCACCTTCTTTAAAAAGAAACCCGAGCATGTGCTGTTCGATCAGAGCCAGGCTGGCGGGGTCGACCGTGGACAATCCATTTTCGTTAATGATCATGGTCTGGCGCTCGATCCATTGATTCCAGCCTTCTTCCGAAACATTTTCGAAAATGCGCTGGCCCAGCTCACCCGGATAAGGCACACGCTTCAGGCCCGGAGATTCGGCACCCAGTACCGCGCAATTTACCATTCGAGTCATTTCACCACCAAAACAAGCAGCTGAACTTCAGCTGGCCGAAATAATATCAGATTATACCTCATTCTGAAGGCATAATTTGATCCTCTCAATATAACCAAAAAACATAATTGATTTCGCATTGTACGACCTGTTTGGGCGCATGCAATAAAGGAATTGCTACATTCGGCGAAAATTTTACTATTATTGACATTAGTGCCAAAATACTTCTGATAATTAATAGGTTTTGAATTGCCACTCCATAGCAATCTGTCCCATACAGAATCATCTAAAAATTTCCGCATATCGAGTAACGGCGTTACCCATGTCGGTCATGTGCGAACCAAAAATGAGGATTCGATCCTGCTTTTACCGGAAGAGAGTCTATGGGTTGTCGCCGATGGTATGGGAGGACATCATGCTGGTGACTTTGCCAGTCAGACTATCACCCAGAATCTGGGATTGTTTAAACAGCAGGTTAACCTTGATGATTCGATATTGTTGCTGGAAGAAAATGTAATAAATTCGAATACTATTATCCGCAGAAAATCTGAAATTCTGGGTAGAAATGCAACTATAGGGAGTACTGTCGTTTGCCTTTATGTCTGGAGAAACTACGCTTTTACTTTCTGGGCTGGCGACAGTCGATTATATCGTTTTAGAAATAATAAAATCGAGAGGCTCACCGAGGATCACAGTTACGTAGAGGAACTGGTGAAAATGGGTAAGATCGATGCCAGGGATGCCGAAAACCACCCTGCCGCAAATGTTGTGTTAAAGGCAGTGGGTATTGATGAACTGCTACGCATGGATCTTGATTACTTTGAACTACTCGATGATGATATTTTTATCATTTGTTCCGATGGACTGTATAAAGATATGGATGAAAGAGCAATGGTAGCGGTCATCCAGGCAAACACAGGGGACATGGACGCACTGACCCAGGCTTTACTGGTTTCGTCGTTGAATGCCGGTGGTACGGACAATACATCGATTATTGCTCTCAAGGTAAGTGAGTAAATAAATAATATGTCCGAAGTCTGCAAATCACTGATTGACGATTATATTACGGGTATCCTGGAGGTCGCCGATCTAGAGGACGCGCTTGCCGGTATTTTCGGCGATACGCCATCCAGCCATATTAATGCCCAGAAGCACCTGCAGAAACTCTTCGAAAGCGACAGGATAGATTCGAACGGATTCAGCGAAATATCCCACTTGATTTCCAGGGTAAATATAAAAGCAACCATTCAAAACAATCCTGACAGCGCTGTAATTTCGGGTGCCGATCATTCTAATCTAGATGATGACAAAACACTTATTCTGACCGACATTACCGATTTAACCGATCTGACCGAGGACGGATCCAGCGATAAGACGGTACTCGTTCGGGCCGAATTTACCCACGAGGCAACTACCGACACGTCGGCGGTCAAACAGCTGGGTGACGAAACTTCAATCATCAGAACGAAGGTGGTTGAAAAACCCCACAAGTCCAAAAAATTCGATAATTTGGGCCCTGGTGTTACCTTGAAAGACCGCTTTGTATTACTCGAAAAGCTGGGCCAGGGTGGTATGGGAATTGTTTTTAAAGCTAAAGATTTACTCAAGGTAGAAGCGCAGGACAAGAACCCCTATGTCGCTATCAAGGTTTTAACCGATGCGTTTAAAAAATATTCGGGTTCGTTCATCGCTCTCCAGCGTGAAGCCAGTAAAGCGCAAAAGCTCGCTCACCCTAATATTGCCACGGTCTACGATTTTGATCGTGACGAAGATACTGTATTTATGACCATGGAGTACCTGCAAGGCAAGCCGCTCAATCAATTAATAAAAGAAGTTCTGAAGAAGCCGCTAAAAAAGGACCATGCTCTACATATTATCGATGAATTGTGCAGCGGTCTTTCCTATGCACATGAAAAGTTGCTTGTCCATTCGGATTTTAAACCGGGTAACTGCTTTTTATTAAATGATGGGCACGTCAAACTGCTCGATTTCGGAATTGCACGCGCAAGCACGCAAACCGATGAGGAAAGAGAAAATACAATGTTTGATCCGGCCAAGCTGAGCGCCGTCACACCGGCTTATGCGACACCGGAAATGTTTGCTGGTATGAACCCTGATCCACGAGATGATATCTACGGCCTCGCTTGTGTGTCATATCAACTGCTAGCAGGCGGAAAACATCCTTATAACAAGGTTGCATCCCCCAAGATCAAGGAGCTGGGCATCAAGCCAAAAGCAATCAAGGGCTTGAATCGACGTCAGCAAAGAACGTTGATGAAAGCACTTTCGGTTGTTCGCGAGGACCGAATATCGACAGTCAAAAAATTCGCCGACGGCATGCGATTGCAAAAAAGTCATGCCAAATCCATTCTGCTGGTTACCCTATTTCTGGTCACAATTGCGGTGGGGGTTGGATACCAGCCTTATCTGGACTTTCAATCAGAACAGGCTTTATTTGACAAGATAAGGAGCATCAAGCAGGGCGATAAAGCATTGATGATTGAAACAATCTGGTCGTTGGACCAGCAGATTCCAGAGCATCAAAAAATACTATCGGTCGGCCTGCGTCGCGAAATTATTACATTTTACCGTGACAGAATTCGATCCGTATTTCGCCCGAAAGAAGGACTTTATGATTACCCGGAAGCTTTGAATTTGCTGTCACAGGCAGAGAAGCACTACCCAGATTCAGTCGCATTGTCGACGATCAAGGATCAGGTCAAAGAACAAAAAGATCGGCTGATGAGTAGTCTAGTATCATTATACAAGCGCTATTACAATAATATGAAACTGACCAAAACTGCCAATGGAGAAGACCTGACAACTGTTTTACCTTTGATCCGGCGGGTCGATCCTGATCATTATCTGTTAAAAGATAAAAAACTCGCGAACTTATATCTCTCCGAAGCTGAAAAGTTAATATCGAATCGCAAGTACAAAGAAGCTTCTAATTATATTATTACCGGGTTAAAGCTATTTCCAAAAGAATCTCGCCTGCTTAGTCTAAGCAAGCAAATTAATGCGCCAACGCAAAATTGATGAAAGACCCAAACTCCCCGTTTCGCTACCTGGCAAAAACCTATTCCGATGAATTAATCAGCCGTGAGCATTATGTATCGGTCCGGGCCCAACTATTAAAAAGACTACAATCGAAAGGCGTTGTCGGAGATGATGATTTACAAAATTTCATTAGACTTGCGAAGGGTGAGGACCAACCTAAAATCCAAAAAACCTATACCTCATCTGACTGGATTATTATTGCGCTAGGGATTGTTGCTTCCATAGTGTTGGGATACGTGTTGTATGGTTAGGTAGGTTCGGACCAGCCTTGCGGCTGTTCAAATGTTCTAAGATTCGGCCATCCTGGCCTCATCAAGAACTCCGGGGTTTGCCATCCAGGCAAACCCGTTCGGTGGGTAAATGTGCCACTGGCTCATTTCCTCTTTCCACCTCACCCGGACGAATTTGTGAACCTCTATCGGCTCAAACCCTCTCGCCCAGGGCGCAGCTGATTTAATTTTTAAATAACTGAAAATAGTGAGTTTTTAGTGAATTGGTCGGGGCGAGAGGATTTGAACCTCCGACCACCTGCACCCCATACGGGTTACCACCTATTTCAACCCGTTTCAACCCGGTTCAATCTATCATAATTAATAGTTTATTATTCAATTAGTTACAGTATTTTTATTGAAAACTGTATCCCGTCAGCCCGAG
>JACZQS010000069.1 GCA_022545625.1 Pseudomonadota bacterium | reverse complement strand
CTGGAAATTAAAAGGACGTAGAAAAACCATCGCCATTCCTGCGCAAGCAGGAATCTTGAATCTTGCCATCATAAAAAAGATTCCGACTCGGGGACCGGAATGACGAATAATCCCTCCCCTTCAAGCCCGCAGAAAAATGGTAAAACCTATACCCGGCTCCGTCGTCTCCGCGACTTGCGCTTACGACCATCGCCACTTCCATTCTCAAGCTTCGCTTTCGGTGGGGGGAGCTTGACCACTTTTGATAATTCTTCATAAGGATCAACCTTGTGTGGCAAGGCCATCGCTTCGATAAAATATTCCTGAAACTTAGGCTCGATCGCGGTTTCGATTTTTTCAACCTTGGGCAGGATTTCTCCAATTTCGAGACGTGAGGGTAAATTCAGCAATGCGATACGCGCACCGGTACCGGCGGCGTTGCCAACCGAGCCTACCTTCTCAAGGTTACAGTCGGGGATCAATCCCAGCACCATTGCATACTTGACGTCGATGTGACTTCCAAACGCCCCTGCGAAACCAATCCGATCAACCTTGCTGATTCCCATGCGATCGATTAAAAGCCGGGTGCCTGCATGCAGGGCCGCTTTCCCGAGCTGGATCGCACGTACGTCATTCTGGGTAATGCGAATCTTTTTATCGCCTTCGTGCAATATATAGGCATAGGTACGTCCTTCCAGCACTATGCGATCACTGTCCTTGCCCTCAACTGGGCCAATGACGCCGTCCTGATCGATAATGCCAGCCAGGAACATTTCCGCGATGACTTCGATAATCCCGGAACCGCAGATTCCGCTGACCCCGACCTTAGCGCTTTTCTGCGCGAATTCCGGGTCATCCGACCAGACCTCGCAGCCGATCACGCGAAATCTCGGTTCCAGGGTCTCTGGATCGACGCGTATGCGTTCCATCGCACCCGGTGCAGCACGTTGGCCCGAGGTAATTTGCGCGCCTTCAAACGCGGGGCCGGTCGGGCTCGACGCGGCTAACAGGCGGTTACGGTTGCCGAGCACTATTTCTGCGTTGGTTCCGACGTCCACCAGCAGCACGTATTCTTCCGCCAGATCGGGACGCTCGGCAAGTATGACTCCGGCGGTGTCGGCGCCAATATGGCCCGCAATACAGGGCAGAATACAAACCCGTGCTTCGGCGTGCAGATACAGATCGAGATCCGCCGCACGTATCACCGTGGTTTGATCTGTGGTCAGTGTAAATGGAGCGGTGCCAAGAGGCGTGGGATCGATACCGAGAAACAAATGATGCATGATTGGATTAGCAACCAGGGTAACATCGAGAATTTCGTCAAGCTGAATACCTGCCGATTTTGCAGCACGAGTGGCCAGCTGATTAAACGCTTCACGCACCACCTGGGTCAAGACCTTGTCGCCACCCTCGTTCATCATCACGTAAGACACGCGGCTCATCAGGTCTTCACCGAAACGAATCTGTGGATTCATGGTATCGGCAGTGGCAACTACTTCGCCGGTATCCAGATTGCAAAGTTGCGCCGCTATCGTGGTAGATCCCAGGTCGACCGCCAGGCCATAGACAACCTTTTTTTCACCCGGCCAGATGCCGATAATTTGCTGATGTTGATAAACCGCGGCGGTGATGCGACGTTCCGACTTATCCAGCGCTTTTTGTAACAAGCGCAGCTGCGACAATTCACAATCCATGATTGGCAACTCGTATTCGCGCGCCAGTTCGTTCTGTAAACGGCGCTTGTCGGAAATCGGTGCATGCATGTCCGGCTCGGGCAGCGTCACGGTATAAAGACGCAGCGCGGGTAACACCTGGATATCATAGGCGGTGACGGCCTTGGCGATATGTTGCTTGTGTTGTTGGCTTTCCTCCGGAACATCGACTACCAGGTCACCCAGAAGACGGGCGTTACAACCCAGGCGCCGCCCATCCTTGAGCCTGTTTTTAGACTGGTGATGGCGCTCGGTCTCGGTGAATTCTGACAGGTGATCGAGTCTCGAGGTAATTCCGTGCTTGGGAAACACACCCTCCTGCGGCAATATCTGGCATTTGCGACATTTGCCCTGGCCGCCGCAAATCGATTCCAGATCTACCCCTAAGCGTTGTGCGGCCTGAAGCACAGTCGTGCCCACGGGAACCTTTCCCCGCAATCCCGAGGGCATGAACAGCACATTGACTTCATCATCACTCATGTAGATTTAGCATGTAATACATTAGGATAGCTCAAAATATAGTGATTTTTAGAGCTACCCGTTAACTCGCACGACGTCGGCGACCACCTCTCCGCCCGGTGCCGCGTAGGGTTGCGCCTTCGGGCGCGGGTTCACGAAATTGCTTGATCCAGCGCCCGCAATCCGGGTCTTTTCCAAGCATAACATCGGCACCCATACTTGCACTGATGACTTCCGCATGCATCGGGTTGGTAATCGCGGAGGTCATGCCGGCCTGAATCGCCATGCTGATGAACGCGCCGTTGAATCCATTTCTATTGGGCAGGCCGAAACTGATATTGGAAGCACCACAGGTGGTATTCACTTTGAGCTCGGTGCGCAGGCGGTGAATCAATCGTAGCACTTCGCGTCCGGCCGTATTAATCGCACCGATCGGCATCACCAGGGGATCGACAACGACGTCACTTGCTGGAATACCATAATCTGCAGCGCGCTGCACAATTTTTTTGGCAACATCATAACGAACATTGATATCTTCGGAGATTCCGGTTTCATCGTTAGAAATTGCTACCACCGCTGCGCCATGTTTTTTAATCAGTGGCAACACGCGGTCGAGGCTTTCATCTTCGCCGGTTACCGAGTTGACCAGGGCCTTACCCTGGTAGACAGTGAGCCCGGCTTCGAGTGCCTCGATAATTGACGAGTCAATACTCAGCGGGACATCGGTCAGGCTTTGCACTAGCTGGATGGCTTCAGCCAGTATGCGTGGCTCGTCAGAAAGCGGTATACCGGCATTGACATCAAGCATATGCGCGCCGGCCTTAACCTGGGCAATCGCATCCGCTTCGACCCGGCTATAGTCGCCGTTTTTCATTTCCTCCGCCATGATTTTGCGCCCGGTCGGATTGATACGCTCACCTATAATGACAAAGGGTCGATCGAAACCGATGACTAACTCTTTAGTCGCTGAACTGACAACCGTTTCGGTCATATTGTTTTCCTCTAAAATAATCTACTTGATTACTGGGAGTTTGAATCAAACAACCCCTGGCCAAACTCTGACCATTGTTGATAAATCCTGCCATCATGCTGACGCGGCACTTTCACAACCCGGGTACCAGGGTTGACGACCCGCCAACACGCCCGATGCCTTGATAATATCTGCCACTGCTTCTTCCTGGCGGTACGCCATTACGTGGACCCCGCTAATACCTTCTATTTCGCGTATCTGTTGAATCAGTTCGATACAAATTTTCTGGCCTTCTTTTTTTTGATTCTCAGATCCAGCCAGACGGCTGATAATTTCATCCGGAATATTGATGCCCGGTACATTATCGCGGATCCAGGTCGCTGTCCTCGCCGAGGCAAGCGGCCCGACGCCGGCCAGGATAAAGCACTTATCCAGTACACCCAGGTCGCGTACTCTGGCCATGAACTGCGCTAATTGGGGAACGTCGAAAATATACTGAGTCTGGATAAAATCGGCTCCTGCTGCGATCTTTTTTGCCAGTCGAAAAGGGCGGTAATCGACCGGCGGTGCAGACGGGTTTTCCGCCGCACCGAGAAATATCTCCGGTGCCGTGGTAATCGCGCGACCGCTCAGAAATTTCGACTCGTCGCGCATGGTTCTGATCGTCTCCAGCAGCGACATGCTGTCCAGATCGAAAACCGGTTTCGCTTCCGGGTGATCGCCCACCTGGACGCCATCACCACTCAGGCAAAGTACATTACTCACCCCCATCGCCGCAGCGCCCAGAACATCACCCTGGATTGCGATACGATTCTTATCGCGACAGGATATTTGCATCACCGGCGAATAACCGACGCTGGTCAGCAGGGCGCACATCGCGACACTCGACATATGGCAATTAGCACCCGAACCATCGGTGGCGTTCATACCGTCGACATAGCCATCGAAAACCCGCGCGCGTTCATAAACGTCTTCCGCCAACGCCGAATCCGGTGGCGCGAGTTCGGCGGTAATCGCAAAATGACCTTCTTTTAATACCTGTTCAAGCCGTCCAGCCGATACATACCCCGGTTTTTTAACCAGGGGTTTGGCGTCAGGATTCTGATTAGCTACGATCATGCAGCGTCCTCACTTTTTTGCCGGGTATATTCCTTCTCCGCGACACGCAACCATGACGAACTGCCCCGGTAACTGAAATTTACCGGCAACTGTACCTGTTGGATTGCCTCGGACCTTTTCATTTTTTGACTGCCCCGCCAGGCTTCGACCCAAACGCAGCGCATTTCCGGTTTAACCTCGCAATAACCATTCAGCCGCACACCGCCACAAGGCCCATTACGGATCGACTTCGGGCAATTCATCGGGCAGGACATACCGGTCGAGCTGAGGACACACTGCCCGCACATCTGGCAATCGAAGATTAAATTCTTGGCAGCTTTTTCCAGCAGGCGCATTGGTTTCTCGACACGCTCGCGGCCGATAAGCCGCCACAACGGGAAAAGCCAGATAAACAAAGGCTCGAAAAAATAATAAACCGCTTCGAGCTTTCTCGAATGGGTTACCGACCACTGGCGGATTATGTACAAAATAGACCCCTTCAGGAATCCAGGCTGCGAGTTTCGTCTTTGCCACTCGCACGGATTAATTTGTCCAGGACTTCCTCGGAATAGTGTTCTTCAAGTGTACGCACGAGAACTTTTGCCTGTTCACGGATGTCGCCGTCAAAGGGTTGATCGACGTCATGCCAGGGATCGAAAAATGCATCCTTACCCTGCTTTTTCAACCGATAGGAAGCGCGTTCGATCGCCCTCATGAAACGCGCTGGCAGGCGAATGCGTGTGCTGCGACGGCCCACACGCACCACGACCTGGCCCGGGATATCGTTCCAGTAGACAATTTTTAACTTCGCCACAACGCCGCCTGCATCGCTGCATCAAGGGCCGGTACCATTTCTCCAGTGCCGGTGAAAATTCGCTCAAATCGAAGACCAAGTCTGTCGGCTGCTTTTTGCGCCATCTCGGTCAACTCATCCGAATCGGTTTGCGCGAGATAAACCAGGCGAGTGTAATTACCGAAGTACATCGACCTTAACTCGGGATGCTTATCCAGCCCCAGGGTGCCGATCACCAGTCTTTCAAATTGTCGCGCGAGGAAATCGGTCAGGTAAAATGTGCCCGGCTCTTCTTCCTGGAGGCGTGCGTAGGTTTCTTGTCCAGCGAGGAAGTCATAACAATGCGCACCCGGTAGTCGACTCACACCCCGTTGTTCAAGCACCTTATCGAGTTCGCCACTAGTACCACAATCCCCGTAGGCAACAAATATATGGTCATATTTATCGCGCGCCTTGTCGATCTTGTCGGCTACCGCCGGGGCAATTTTTTCAGGCGTGACGTGCAAGTCGGCAGTGATGCTTTGCAGATCCATCTGCGCCCAGGCACCGAGTTTCTTGATTTCGTTTACTTCACGCGCTACCGCAGAACAGGTTATTACCAGAATCGAGGCTTTCTTTTTCATCTCGCACTGCTGAATCTATCGACCTTATTTTCGCGCGCGTCGCTCTGCCACCAATTGCCTGGCCGTATCGGCAGCCACCGCCGCATCGCGGCAATAGGCATCGGCACCGACCGCGTCACCGAACTCCTGGTTCAGGGGTGCGCCACCGACCATAATGATGTAATCGTCACGAATACCTTTTTCTTTCATCGTGTCGATCACCACTTTCATATAGGGCATGGTGGTAGTCAGTAGCGCTGACATGCCAAGAATATCAGGTTGATGTTCTTCCAGCGCTTCCAGGTATTTATCTACCGGGGTATTAATACCGAGATCGAAAACCTCGAAGCCGGCGCCTTCCATCATCATGCACACCAGATTTTTGCCGATGTCGTGGATATCGCCCTTGACCGTGCCAATCACCATTTTGCCCGCGGCTGGTTCATCTGATTCAGCCAGTAAGGGTTTGAGTAATGCCATTCCCGCTTTCATCGCGTTTGCAGACATCAAGACTTCGGGAACGAACAGTATGCCATCCCGAAAGTCGATACCGACAATAGTCATACCGGCGACTAGCGCCTCGTTCAAAACCTTGTTGGCGTTCCATCCACGGTCGAGAAAAATCTGGGTGCCTTCGGCGACTTCTTCTTTTAGCCCGTTGTAGAGGTCATCGTGCATCTGCTCGACGAGTTCATCGTCGGGCAGGGTCGATAGATCCAGATCATCTTCATAATCGTCGTCATCGTAGTCGGTCATTAAAATTTATCCTCTCGCAACAGGAAGTCGCCTTAACTGGCAGATATAGTAGGAAAGAATAGATATTGCAAGACTAACCGTCTGGCATCGCAGCGACTTCAGATTACCGAAACGCGACACGCCCTAACGGGACATAATTAAGCCCATCCATACCATTTTCGCGTGATATTAGCTGCCTGCCGGTGGAGCCGGATAGACATCACCCTTGTCATAGTCACCAATGTAAACCGCATAATTGTCGAGCGAACGCTCGCGTAAAAAACGCTTTAGCATCGTTGTAATCGCGTTATCCTGAATCGCCTGCCAGGGAATCGCGTCGAATTCAACAAACTGAAGATGGTGGCTCTGGTCCAGGTTATCCACCGATTGCAGGCTTTCGCGGTAATAGACATAACGCGTACCGCCATCATGGTAAGCCGCATAAAAAAACGGCAGATGCGCCTTGATACCGGACTGCGACAGCAGTCTAATCAAGCTATTGTCAGTATCGGAATTATCCACCGAATCGACAATCGGAAGCCTGACCTCGCCCGAGTCGGGATCGGTTTGTATCAATAGCTTGCCGTCATATTCAATTAACGCACCCACGCGTAAATTGCCACCCGATGATATCAACTGGAGCATCTGAGGTGATAATCCAAACGACAGGTAAGCCCCCCGGCAAAATGCCAGCGGTGAATCGGAACTATAGCCGTAGTCCAGTACCTTGCCGATTAATATGACGTGATCACCAGCGTCAAGCTGCCGAAAAAATTCACAGTCAAACCAGGCAATAACGTCATCGAAGACCGGCGAGCCGGTAGATTTAGCGGTCCAACTGGTATCGGCAAATTTATCCGCGCCGCGTGAAGCAAATTTGTTCGACAAATCACGCTGATTTTCCGCCAGGATGTTGACAGCAAATCCCGGGGCCCCGGTGAATATCTGCAGGCCATAGGCCGATTTGGCAATGTTTACCAGTAGCAATGGCGGATCGAGCGATACCGAAGTGAACGAGTTAGCGGTAAATCCGTAAACCTCGGCATTTTTATCTGCGGTGGTAACAATAGTAACCCCGGTAGCAAACGCACCGAAAGCGCGACGTAAGTCGAGTGGATCAATCATTTTTTACCATCGGCATCAGGCATTTGACGGTTCCTCCGGTATAGGGGTTTGAAGAAACCGGCAAATCAGAGGTTCTATACCCTGTGCAGCCAGGTACTGTCCCATGTGTATTTCCCCCGGCATGATGTGAATTTGCCCGGGGTTTCGTTTTGATTAATTTATCGATCAGTAAATCAGTGAATACATGTCTTGTGTTGAACTGGACAACTCATATTCGCCCTCAACCGAAAACAGATTACTGGCCTGATCTAAATATGTTCTGGCTTTATTCATGGTGAAATTCGAATCATACAAAATCGCCAGAACATCTGCCTGGCGATGAAACATCGATCTACCTGATGTTTTCGCTAGCGATTTGCTTGCCAGTATTCTCAATTTCCAGGCACGCTCATAGTCGCCCCTGGCATTGTAATGGCGGTACAACATTTGATAATCACGGGCCCTTGCGTTTTGTGACACATCATTCAGGTGTTGCGCAAACAACTCGTCTATTTCACCCTGAATCGACGCAACCTGCAGGTTATCCAGGCCCTCGTTTTTCAATGACTCGAGTATTCCCTGTGACCGCGTAATTTGACCCGATGAGGCATATAGCCTGGCAGCCTCCATCGCCGCATCCTGGGCCATATAAATGTCGTGAAACCGTTGATGAAATTCGGATAGCGTCTCATACGCACTCGCCGCAGCACCGTAACGGCGTATCGACAGATTGGATTCAATAACCTGGTCCAGATTAACTTTAGCCTCGCGGTACTGCCCCATATACATCTGGTAGCGCGCTATCCACAATTTTTCGTAAGCCTCTGCGGCATTTCGCGCCAACTCCCTCGAGCGGATGTGCAGGCGACCAAGCTGCTGGTAGGTATTCGCGGCGGCTATGTTATCTTTAAACTCCAGCGCAATGTCGAGCGCTTCCAGCAAATAAACTTCAGCCGAATCGAGTTCCTGCTCGTTGATCGCGGCCTTCCCCAGTAATAGCATGATATTGCCCAGTTTCTTCTTATCGCCTTGCTGAATAGCAATCGCGGCAATTTCGAGCAAAATCGTAGTGGATTTTTTCAATTCGCCGTCTGATAACAAACGCCGGATATCCTGCTCCACCGCCTGGCTTTCAAAGTTGATCTGCGTCAGCTCTTCCGACACATCACTTGAATAGTTGAGTATGGATTGGCTGGGATCATTTAAATCGACGTTGTACAAATAAGCGTCAGGCGCAATTTCGATCGGCGCGGAATCCGGCTCGGGGGAACTACCACTGAACAGGTAGTAGCTCAACGCTACCGCGAATATGGCGTTTACGACAGGGGAATCGGATATCAGACGTTTCAATTCCACAGGATTTACCTATCAATGGATTAAACGATTGCTAAAGATACTACGCCTTTAGGCCGCTAAAGTAAAAATTACACCCTAAGAAACGGGTTGAAATGGTTAACAAATTTACCCTTTACTCTTCTGGTTATATAGCCCAATCCGGGCTTAAAAACATGATTTATACTAATGATCACAGCAAAAACTGTCTTATTATAAGGCAGGTATACTTTATTAAGTTGGGTATACTGTTTTGACCATTTATTGCAGTAATTATGACATGCATTTGATGGCGAAATAATGTCGTATTCGGACCGAATTAGTAGTCGGC
>JACZQS010000068.1 GCA_022545625.1 Pseudomonadota bacterium | reverse complement strand
CGGTCATTGAGACCGTGCTGCGGGAGCACCGAGCATTGGAGCGGAAGCTCCGCGATGCGGAAGCGCGCTTGGCGTCTGCCGGCAGCGCTGAACTGGGCAGTTCGGAACGAGCGTACGAAGTTGCCTTACACGCCTACGAACAGGCCGGTGGCGACCGCCCGACCGGAATTCTCGACATCTATGCGAAACTGGTACAGCAAAAAGGTATCCATGAAACCGAACACGCGATGATGGAATGTCTCGGTCAAACCCTGTGGAACGCACAACGACACGATGCGATGCCCGATGAAAATGCTTATCTGGCGTGCCTGCGTCAATTATAATTATGGATCTACAACAATATATACGCGACGATATTAGGCTTGCGCTAGCAGAAGACGTGGGCGGCGGCGATATCAGTGCGATGCTGATTGAAGAATCTGAGAATCTAGATTTAATTTTGCGGGTACGCGAGGATGCCGTGCTGTGTGGCACCGCCTGGTTCGACGAAGCCTTCAGGCAGTGTGCCGATACGACACGACTCAAATGGTCCGCAAAGGACGGCGACCGGGTGAGTGCCGATAGCCTGCTGTGTGAAATTTCGGGTCCAGCCAGGGGACTGCTCACCGCGGAACGTACAGCACTCAATTTCCTCCAAACCCTGTCAGGTACGGCAACGATCACAAGACGCTATGCCGAGCGTATCCAACACACGACCTGCCGTATACTCGATACCCGCAAGACCATCCCCCATCTTCGACGGGCACAAAAATATGCGGTGCAGTGCGGGGGTGGCATAAACCATCGGATGGGACTATTTGATGCTTATCTGATCAAGGAAAATCATCTTGCCGCGAGCGGGGGTATCGAAGCAGCTGTCAAACTTGGGCGGGAACTGCAACCGGATAGATTCCTCGAAGTGGAGGTTGAAAATCTGGATCAGTTACAGCAAGCAATCGACGCCAAAGCTGATCGTGCCCTGCTGGACAATTTCAGCATCGATATGATGAAAGCGGCAGTCGAATTAAACAGCAAGCGCACCCAACTCGAAGCCTCGGGCAATATTACCGATGAAAATCTACTTCAGATTGCGGAAACCGGCGTCGATTTTATTTCGATTGGCGCCCTGACCAAACATCTGCAGGCAATCGATTTTTCACTGCGCTTCGCATAGCCCGGAAGGTGTATTTCAGGTACTGCCAGTCATATCAATTATTGTTGAATCCTATAAAACATCTCTGCGTCTCTGCGAGAGTCACAAAATTCCTGAAGAGCCGAAATTTTAAATTATCTGATCTAAAGCCTTCTCCAAAGTAGCCAGCGTACGCTCGATATTATGCAATTTATCGAGGCAAAACAGGCCCAGGCGGAAAGTCTGGTAGTCTTCCGGCTCATCGCACTGCAGGGGCACACCCGCCGCTATTTGAATTCCCAGTTCGGCAAACTTGCTGCCATTTTGCACGCCGACATCTCCGGTGTAGCAGACCACTACGCCGGGTGCCTCGAAGCCCTGCGCGGCGACGCTTTTGATGCCCCTACGGGCCATCAAGGCGCGGACTTTATCTCCGAGCTGCTGCTGCTCGGCTTTCACTTTATCAAATCCGTAGGCATTGGTTTCCTGCATCACTTGGTGAAAGCGCAGCAGAGAATCAGTCGGCATCGTCGCGTGGTAGGCATGGCCGCCTTGCTCATAGGCGCGCATAATCGCCAGCCACTTGTTCAGGTCACAGGAGAAGCTGGTACTGCTAGTGGAACCGATGCGTTCGAGTGCCAACTGGCTCATCATCACCAGCCCGCAGCAGGGTGACCCGCTCCAGCCTTTTTGAGGTGCACTGATCAGTATATCGACGCCGCTGACCTGCATGTCGACCCAAAGCGTGCCCGAGGCTATACAGTCAAGCACAAACAGGCCGCCCGCTGCATGGGTCGCATCGGCGACTGCTTTCACATAATCATCCGGTAGCAAAATGCCCGAGGAGGTCTCCACGTGAGGGGCAAACACCATGTCGGGTTTCTCAGACTGAATGGTTTGTACCACTTCTTCAATAGGCGCGGGTGCAAATGCGGCCTGGGACCCTGCCTCGACCGGACGAGCTTTCAATACCGTGGAACTGGACGGGATATCGCCCATTTCAAAAATCTGGGTCCAACGATAACTAAACCAGCCATTTCGAATCACCAGGCAATTTTTATTCGTCGCAAATTGTCGGGCAACAGCCTCCATTCCATAGGTACCGCTACCCGGTACAATAACAACGGCTTCGGCGTTATAGACCCGCTTCAACGTACTGGATATACCGGTCATCACGCCCTGGAAGGACTGGGACATGTGGTTCAGCGAACGGTCGGTGTATACCACGGAATATTCGAGCAAACCGTCCGGGTCGATATCTGTCAGTAAGCCTGGCATAATTTATTTCCAAAAAAATAAGGGAGGTAAATAGGCGGGCTAGTCATCGGGAATCTTGACCCTGTTCCCCGCCTGAAAAATATAGTAAACATCTTCACAGTCGCAATTGGGGCAATTTTCTATCGCCTCTTCCCCAAAGGCTTCGCCGGCGCCTGTCAGGCTGATAATAGACATTCCTATATATTCTTTCGTACAATTCGGGCATATGGCCCTGGGCGACGATGCACTGGCCATCACATCATCGTCATATCCAATTTTACTATCGAAATAGCTGAATACTTTCTTCCAGGTATTTGGGAACTCGGCAAGGCCGATGAGAATGGCGCAGTTTTCACCTTCGACTGCCACAGAACAAAAATCAACCATATTACCGGCAATGAGAACGCCAATATCTCTGGAATAGTTTTTTTTGCCCGACTGGTTGCCAAGTATGCCTTTTAAGATTCCCATTTCATTTGCCTCTTCCGGTAAATTGAAACATATCTGGTTGTACCGCCTGTTGACCGGGAATAGCTAATCTAATTAGCAGGTTGATTACGAATATACCTTCCATTATCGAATTTGGAAAAGAAGTTTTCCAGCATGGGATGATCGATCGGATCTACGCTATCATCAGGCTCCAAATTTTGTTCCGCTACATACGTGGACTGTTCACTTAGATGGACCAATACATGGTACCAGGGCCTGTTTTTCGGCGGACGGGACTTTGCGACTGCTTCGTACCACTCTTCGCTTGCCTGGAAGTTTTGATCCACATCTATGATGACGCCACGATAGCCGAAAAGCCGATGGTGAATCAATTCCCCAACGGAGAATTTAACCCTGCTAATATTCGTTACTGTACCCATCTATTCCACCTTGCAGTCGGATTAATCGGACCCCTTTTTCCCGGGTCGGGGCAAGCGCAGCTTGCAGCGGCCCGGCACCGGTCTTGCCAGGAGACTAAATATCCTGGCTACGTACCTGTTGGACAAAATCGCTCATCGAACGTGCATGAAAAGTAGGCTCAGTTGCCTGGCCCGGTTTCGGAGTCGCACCGTAGCCCCCCTTCCCGTAGCGCCTCTCTATCCACATCGTTGAAAAGCCCAGTTTCATCGCCGGGATTATATCGTGATACTGGCTTTGAGCAGTATGAAGAATATCTCCCCTGGTGACGCCCAATGGAGCCAGTTTCTCCAGTAGATACTCGAACACACGCGGACTTGGTTTGTTCACCCCCACTTCATCGCAGGTTAGCTGCTCGTCGAAGGGGTCATTCATTGTCGCACTCATGTATTTTAACGCCCAGGCGTCGGCATTGGTAACGGCCACGAGTCTATATCGCGACCCGAGTTCATCGAGTGACGCCACTGTATCCGGAAACGCGGGCCACGACCGGATAGATTCCTGAAACTCAGACGCCTCATCATTGCTCGCTGCAAAATTCCACCGTGAAGCCATGTCCCGATAGATCAGTGGCAACATGGCCGTGAACGGTTTGTCCGGAGCTTGCTGTTGATACCTGTCCTCACAGCTGGCGAAGCTGGTGAGAATTTCCTCGTCGGTCTTCTCGATACCTCGTTTCGCAAGTGCGGGTCGAAACCAATCGAGAATTCCCGTTTCGAAGTCAATTAACGTGCCGACGACATCGAAGGTTAAGGTGTTGAATTGTTTTAACAGTGGCTTGCTCATGTTGCCTTCTCCGATTGCGTTCAGTATCTACCTGCGAACCACCAGGGCTAGCGAGGCTAACTGCTTAAACCATGCTCGGCCATCACACCGAGCGCCACCGCTCCACCGTGCCAACATCATTCCATTTACCCTGGTATAACTCACCTTTTAACTGTCTTTTTTCGGCGGCTTCGCGCAACAGGGGTACTACAGACCGCTTGCCGGTTGCCAGTCCCTGGAAAAATGATCGATGATAATAAGCTATACCGGCAAAGGTATGGCGCTCTTCAGGATCATTACCCAGAGACCCCTGCTCCAGGGTAAAATCCCCGCCGCGACTGTAATCCGGATTCTCGACCAGCACCAGGTGTGCCACGGCTTCGACCGCCAGTAATTTTTCAAACGGATAGTCGGTATAGATATCCGCGTTCACTACGAGAAAACGGTCTCCAAGGTATTCCAGTGCCTGAATAATGCCGCCTGCAGTGCCCAGTGCTTCGGGTTCACGGCTATACAATACTTCGAGTCCATAACCACTGCCATCACCGATGGCTGCTTCGATCTGTTCCCCTAGCCAACTGAGGTTGATGACTACCCGAGGGATACCGGCTGCTGCCAGTGCTTCGAGATGATACTCGATTAGAGCCTTACCCCTGATTTCGAGCAATGGCTTCGGGCAGGTATCGGTGTAGGGGCGCAAGCGCTCGCCGCGGCCAGCAGCCAATATCATCGCATTCACAACTCAGCACCTCGAAAAATGCGCTTTTTCCGCGATAGCTGCGCCGGCTCCGTGCTCAAATCCTCATGTATTTCATATACACTGCGGTTTTCCGCGCGGTGCTTCCTTGCTCTTATTGCCATGGATGGCATGTATGCAGGCTTTGCAGGAGCAAAAGCCAGCCAGAAAAAATCACTATTTTTCGAAGTACTGAGTACGACTTTCACAGTATAGATTTTGCGCGAAATTTCAGGTTGAGTTCGGAGACCAGGGTGTGAAGCCCTTTCATGCTCGTTTCCTCGGCGCTGGCCTGCTCTATATATTCGAGTGTCCGGGGAATATCCCTTAGATAACCGTCTTTCCCGTCGCGAAGCTTGAGGCGGGCAAATATGCCAATCGCTTTTAAATGCCTCTGTATACCCATCAAATTGAACCAGCACAGGAATTTAGCCGGTTTCACATCGACCAGATCGTTGACTTTGATAAGTTCATAAAAGTCGAGCGCCAGGCGATCAACCCGAACCGGGGGCCAGGCGATATAACAGTCGCGTAACAATGATACCAGGTCGTAGGTAATCGGCCCTTTGACCGCGTCCTGAAAGTCAAGTATACCCGGATTGCGTTTGTCGATTTTCATCAGGTTACGCGAGTGATAATCCCTGTGCACAAAAACCTGTGGTTGCTCGAGCGCATTTTGTACCAGTTTTTTCTTGATATCAGCCCACTGCTGTCCCTGGGTCCGATCCAGCCTGATCCCGAGCAGGCCCTTCAGGAAGCAGTCCCTGAACAGGTCCATTTCCTGCGCCAATAAATGCTCATCGTAGTCTGGCAGATCGTCACATTCGATATCGGTCTGCATTTTTAGCAGGGCAGCCAGTGCATCGGTGTATAGGGGCCCTTCGGTTTTGGTATCAAGTACCGAAAGATAAGCGGTACTGCCAAAATCAGTCAACAGTAAAAACCCCTGTAGCGTATCCTGTTCGACGATTTCCGGTGCACTGAGATTGACCCTGCGAAGTTTATTGGCGACAACAATAAAACGCTCACAGGACTCTTTCTCCGGGGGTGCATCCATCAGTATCCATGAGTCGCTACCGCTTTTGACCCGGTAGTAGGATCGAAAACTGGCGTCTTCTGATGCAATGCTTAGGGTATAATCCCGGTATCCAAGATTATCCAGCCAGTCAGTCATATGTCTGTGTCTAGTATTCATCATCGTAGTTGTTCAGACGAGTATCCCCAATGTTAAACAGCAAATGCCTCGATCGCACCATCAAAGCGGTATTATCCAGCCTAATTCCATTGACTTGCAAGATTACATTGGAATTGGCATGAGTAGTATCGACGACCTGATTAATGTAATGAAAGCATTGCGCGATCCGAATCATGGCTGCCCCTGGGACATTAAGCAGACCAGTGCATCGATCGCATCTTATACACTCGAGGAGACCCACGAAGCACTGGACGCGATCGAGCGTGACGACATGGATAATTTGAAGGAGGAACTGGGTGATTTGCTATTTCATATTATCTTTCATGCGCGCATCGCAGAGGAAAATCACTTGTTTGATTTTAACGATGTCGCCGAAGGCATCGTCAACAAGATGAAACGCAGACACCCGCATGTATTCGAGGCAGATCGTTCCAACCAGATTAGCGATGAAGCCCTGAGCCTACAGTGGCAATCACTTAAAAACGAAGAAAAATCAGGCTCACCCGATTCTGCCTTCGGCGCAAGTTCAGCGTCACTTTCGGCGATTAACCGGGCAAAGGTATTGCAAGGCGAAGCCGCCGAATTCGGTTTCGACTGGCCCCATATTGCAAATGTAGTTGATAAGCTCGAAGAAGAGATGGACGAGTTGAAATTGGCAATTGAATCCGGTAATTCCGATGCTATCAGCGACGAACTGGGAGACCTGTTATTTGTTTGCATGAATATTGCCCGCCACGCGAAGGTGGACGCGGAAATGGCCCTGCGCAGAACCAATCGAAAGTTTATCAATCGTTTTAATTACGTGTCCGAGCAGATGAAATCCGCCGGAATCGAAATGGACAGCCAACAATTGGATCGTATGGAGTATTTCTGGCAACAGTCGAAGTCCATTGTCGGGTAGTAATTGCCGGATAAAACTGTGGTAATGAGCCGATGACAAATAAGCCGTTAAAAAAAAGCCGGCGCAAGACCGAACAAAATATCCTGCGCGCTCTTGGGCATTTACTGCTCGAACAGGGATTTCCCGCCGTTGGAATTAACGCGATCGCACGTCAGGCCGGCTGCGACAAGGTGTTAATCTACCGTTATTTCAACGGCCTGGACGGATTACTGACCGCATTTGCCGAAACCACTGAACTCTGGTGGGAAGTCGATGAAATCATTACCGAAACGGCTGAGCAGATTAGCCAACAGCCGCTACAGCAATATTTGCAAGTGCTACTAAAAAGGCACCTCGAGGCCCTACAGGCACGGCCATTAACGCTGGAGATCATGGCCTGGGAAATGTCGGCGCAGAATAATCTGACCGTCGCACTGGCGAGAACCCGGGCGGAGCGGGGCATGGCCCTGGTGAAAACGATTCGCGCGCATTATCAAAATCCCAATATCGATATCGGTGGCATTCTAGGCGTATTCGGCGCTGCGATTAACTACCTGATCATACGCACCCGAAACTCGGCACCACGACATATGACCGAAGAATGGTGGCGGCTGCAACATACCATTGCGCAAATGATGGAAACGCATGTCTGAACAATCAACGGTGCTGCAATATGCCGACATCAACCCTGCTGAGCTGGCTGGTTTGCTGGGCTTATTCCAGCTCGAAATCTGTATCGCCGGTGAGACCGAGGAGATTCCAGGCAGCTACTGGGGTGACGAGGAAGCCGGACTAATCAAGAGCCGGCTGTACCTACGGACCGATACCCCGGTACATTCGATTCTGCACGAGGCCTGCCATTATATCTGCATGGATAGTGAACGGCGCGACCTACTGGACACCAACGCGGGCGCAGACGATGCCGAAGAAAATGCGGTTTGCTACCTGCAGATACTGCTGGCGCGAAACCTATCTTCGATCAGCGAGGAGCGCCTGTACTCGGACATGGATGCCTGGGGATATAGCTTTCGCCTCGGATCTGCACAGGCCTGGTTCGAGCAGGATGCAAATGATGCGCGTAACTGGCTTTTGAAAAAGGGCTTGATCGATAAGAATAATCGGCCAAAACTACGCTTACGCTGAATAGAGCGATCGCCAGAGAAGGATAATGACCCGCACCCAAACAGAATTAGAACAAATTTATCTATCCGTAGAATCTATTTTAAAACCGATCGAAGCGGCAACGGGTTTGCCAAACCAGGCTTACACCAGTGCCAGTTTCATCGAATATGAGCGCGACCATGTATTGGCTAGCAGTTGGGCCGGATTGTGGTTCGCCAGCGATTTGCCGAAAAAAGGCACGGTCAAGCCAGTCGATTTTATGGGCTTGCCCCTGCTAATCATGCGCAATAAGTCTGACCAGATTAACGTGTTTCACAATGTATGCAGCCACCGCGGGATGAAGCTGGTACGGGAAGAAATGGTGGTGCAGGGAGCTTTACGCTGCCCCTACCACTCCTGGTCGTATAACCTCGACGGTGAACTGAAAGGCACACCGCATATTGGCGGTGTCGGGCAACACAAGGTGGAAGGTTTCAATCATTGCGACCACGGCCTGAAACCCGTGCGCTCCGCGGTGTGGATGGATATCGTTTTCATCAACCTGTCGGGAGATGCAATCGACTTTGCAGAATATATCAAACCTCTGACCGATCACTGGCATAGCTTTCTTGGTGATACCGGGCTGGATCGCCTGATATCTGCGGTTAATGGCAAGGGGCTGCAAATAGATATTCAGTCCAACTGGAAACTCGCAGTAGAAAATTATTGCGAGAGTTACCATTTACCCTGGATACATCCTGGTTTAAATACCTACTCACCTCTCGAAGATCACTACCACATCATGATCGGGGATAACTTTGCCGGGCAGGGAAGCAACTCCTACCGGCCTTTCGACGATGCGGGAACTGCGCTTCCCCGGTTTCCGGAATGGTCGGAAGACAAATTAGAGCAAGCCGAGTATGTCTCCTTTTACCCCAATGTATTGCTTGGCATACAGGCTGACCACGTATTTGTATTGATCATAGAGCCGGTTGCGCACGATAAATCGGTTGAGCATTTACGCCTGTTATACGTGGGTGAAGAAGCCCTGGGTGATGGGCATTCGGCGAGCCGCAACGCCATACTTGAATCCTGGCGAGTGGTTTTTGGTGTAGATATCGGTGCTCTCGGAGTCATGCAATTGGAACGCTTGTCACCGGGTTACCGGGGC
>JACZQS010000067.1 GCA_022545625.1 Pseudomonadota bacterium | reverse complement strand
CCTTCGCCACTGGTGTTCTTCCGAATATCTACGAATTTCACCTCTACACTGGGAATTCCACTCACCTCTCTCGGACTCAAGACTGCCAGTATTGAAGGCAGTTCCGAGGTTGAGCCTCGGGATTTCACCCCCAACTAACCAAGCCGCCTACGCGCGCTTTACGCCCAGTAATTCCGAACAACGCTAGCCCCCTCCGTATTACCGCGGCTGCTGGCACGGAGTTAGCCGGGGCTTCTTCTCCGGGTACCGTCATTATCTTCCCCGGTGAAAGAGCTTTACAACCCTAAGGCCTTCTTCACTCACGCGGCATTGCTGGATCAGGCTTTCGCCCATTGTCCAATATTCCCCACTGCTGCCTCCCGTAGGAGTCTGGGCCGTGTCTCAGTCCCAGTGTGGCTGATCATCCTCTCAAACCAGCTATGGATCGTCGCCTTGGTAGGCCATTACCCTACCAACAAGCTAATCCAACGCGGGCTCATCTAATAGCAGGAGCTTTCAAGAAGAGGCCCCTTTTCCTCCGTAGAGATTATGCGGTGTTAATCCGGATTTCTCCGGGCTATCCCCCACTACAAGGTAGATTCCCACGCGTTACGCACCCGTCCGCCACTCGTCAGCCAGAGCAAGCTCTGCTGTTACCGTTCGACTTGCATGTGTTAAGCATACCGCCAGCGTTCAATCTGAGCCAGGATCAAACTCTTCAGTTTAAAACTATTTACGGATAGCTCCGTGTAACCTTTTTGAAGAGAGCAACCTCGACTTATTTAACGTAAGTTAAAGTTTTGGTCACTCAAATCGTCATGATACGAAATCATCATTGACATGAGTGCCCACACAAATTACCTAATCAATTTTTAAAGATCATTTCACCGGGGAACGCCTGGTGATTCTGGTCCTCGAAAGAACCGTTTCGCTGCAATTTTCGATCGCTCGCAATGGCGGTCGTTTCAGCAAACGAGGCGCGCATTATAAGCCCTTTTTAAGCCTCGTCAACGACTAATTCAGCTTTTATTAAAATAAAATCTGCCCCTCTTTTTCGAATTCAAAATAGGTGTTTTTTGCGGTCCTGTCATAGCTCCTTTTTACTCTGTTTTGAATCATTTAGTTTAAGCTGATGCGGGTAAATTTCCGCTTGCCTACCTGGGCTACCACCACCCGCCCTTTATCAAGGTTCAACCCCTTGTCATCAACCTTTTCACCGTCCAGTTTTACCGCACCCTGTTTAATCATACGGAAGCTCTCGGAGGTACTGCTGGTCAGTCCCGCCTGCATTAGCATGGTCGCCACGCCGATCGTCGTACCATCCAGGACTATCGATGCCTCGGGCATTTCATCGGGAATTACGCCTTTGGCAAACCTGTCGATGAAATCCTGGCGTGCCTTTTTCGCGCGTTTCGCATCGTGAAAGCGAGTGATTAGTTCTTCGGCAAGCAAAAACTTAACATCGCGGGGATTTTTACCCTGGCGTACCTCGTTTTGCAGCGCCTCGATTTCTGCCAGCGGCCGGAAACTCAATAATTCGAAATAGCGCCACATTAATTCATCACTTACCGACATGATCTTGCCGAACATATCATTAGGTGCATCTTCAATACCGATATAATTATCGAGTGACTTCGACATCTTCTGCACGCCGTCGAGCCCTTCGAGGATCGGCATGGTCAGTGTTATCTGCGGCTCCATACCTTCGGCCTTCATCAACTCACGCCCGACCAGCAGGTTGAATTTCTGATCGGTACCGCCAAGTTCGACGTCAGTTTTCATTTCTACCGAGTCCCAGCCTTGAACTAGCGGGTAGAGCAGTTCATGGATCGAAATCGGCTGGTTGTTTTTAAAGCGGTTGGAGAAGTCATCGCGTTCGAGCATACGTGCCACAGTATGCCGCGATGCCAGTCGGATCATGTCGGCAGAAGTCTTGCGCCCATGCCAGGTCGAGTTGAAGCAAATTTCGGTGGTGTCCGGATCAAGAATCTTGAACACCTGCTCCTGGTAGGTTTGCGCATTCTGCCTGATTTGCTCTGGGCTAAGCGGTGGTCGCGTCACCGACTTGCCACTGGGGTCGCCGATCATACCGGTGAAGTCCCCAATCAGGAACATGATATGGTGGCCAAGTTCCTGGAACTGGCGCATTTTATTGATTAGTACCGTATGGCCGAGGTGTAAATCAGGCGCTGTGGGGTCGAATCCAGCCTTAATATTCAGCGGTTTTTTTCGCTTTAATTTTTCTTCCAATTCCGACTCAACCAGAATTTCGTCGGTGCCTCTTTTGATTTGCTGCATTGCATCTTCTACAGAAACCATGCTATACCTCTTTTTAGTACTATAATTGTTAACACAATAATTATTTCAACCAACAGCTTACGCCAATTATCTCATGAAAATTCAAGATATTGACTTTAAATCAGATCGTCCTGAATTAGTGAGACTTCGAAATACTGCACCAAAATCATCGAGATTCCAGTCGAAAATTCTATTAAAGCTGGCAATAGTTTCAGCTGCAGTCGTATTACTGGGTTTTAGCGCTTCCAGTTGGCATCCGGTAGCCAAGGGTGCGGATTCTACCTCCAAGTTGCCTCGATTACACTATGCGCTGGAGTTACCGGGCAAGGTTGTAAGGATCGAACCCGAATTCAAAAATCCAGTAGCAATACCTGGCGATGCCGACTGGAAGATTATTACGATCAAATCGGGCGATACATTGGCCTCGATATTTGATTCCGCCGGAATCCCTGCTACCACGACTCATGCTATCGCTTCGTTAAACAAGCAGACAAAATCATTAGCATTTATCTTGCCTGGACAGAAGATTCACCTGTTACAGGACGATCAAAATAATCTTCGCAGCATGAAATATATTCCGGATATCACCAAAACACTGTCGATACAGCGTAACGAAGACCAGACATTCAGCAGCAAGATTACCCATTACCGGCTCCAGGCATTCCCGGTATTTCGCGAGGGCGTGATTGAGAGCTCCCTGTTCGAGGCCGCCGCAAAAGGCAATATTGCCGAGAGCGTGATCATGGATTTAGCCTATATATTTGGCTGGGATATCGATTTTTCGCTTGATATCAGGCGTGGTGACCGCTTTGGGGTGGTATACAACGAACTCTACAAGGACAATGTGAAAATCAGCGACGGTCGAATACTGGCTGCCGAGTTCGTCAATAACGGTAAGGTTTATAAAGCCGTATACTACATCGACCCACAGGGAAATGGCGATTATTTCAACGAGGTTGGCAAGAGTATGCGTAAAGCCTTTTTACGCAGCCCGGTTGATTTTACCCGTATAAGCTCACGCTTTAACAAAAAACGCTGGCACCCGGTGCTATCGAAATGGCGCTCCCACCAGGGTGTTGACTATGCGGCTGCGCGTGGTACTCCAGTAAAGGCCGCGGGGGATGGCAGGATAAAATTTCGCGGCACCAAGGGTGGCTTTGGACGTGCAATATTCATCCAGCACGGTGGTCGCTACACCACGGTATATGGACATTTAAATAGTTATGCGCGCGGAATACGCCGGGGCAAAGAGGTCGAGCAGGGACAGATCATAGGCTATGTCGGCAGCTCAGGGTTAGCAACCGGCCCTCATCTTCATTATGAGTTCCGCGTCAATGGCGTGCATCGCAACCCGCTAACAGTTAGCCTGCCGGAAGCCAAGCCGGTTCATCCTTCGTTCCAAAAACATTTCAAAGAGAATACACAGGTGTATTTATCCATGCTGCAATTGATGGATAATACCCTGGCTGAAAATGCTTTCTAATGCAGGACGATTCGTCCAGTGATATTTATATTGGGCTAATGTCGGGAACCAGTCTCGACGGTGTTGATATTGCCATCGTCGATTTCGCCCAACAGCCGCCCAACTTAATACATTGCTCCAGCCATCCCTACGAGCAGTCACTCAGGCAACGAATTCGCGAGATTACGATCAGCGGAACAGCCAGCCTGGACAAGCTCTGCCAGCTCGATGTCGAACTCGGCAATACCTATGCGCAAATTGTCAACCGCTCACTCGAGGCGGCAAAACTCGACATCGCAGCGATTCATGCAATCGGCAATCACGGACAAACGATTCGGCACAGCCCTGACACCGACCTGCCGTATACCCTGCAAATTGGAGACCCAAATATAATCGCTGCGAAAACCGGTATCACTACCGTGGGTGATTTCAGACGCAAGGATATGGCGCTAGGGGGACAGGGAGCGCCACTGGCACCCGCATTTCACCGATTCGTGTTTAGCTCGGCTGACAGCGATCGAGCGATCATTAATATTGGTGGTATTGCCAACATTACTTATTTACCCGCCGACCCCGCGTCGGACGTTATCGGGTTTGATACCGGCCCCGGCAATACACTGTCTGACTTCTGGATTAACCGACACAACGGGGAGACCTGGGACAAACAGGGAAGATGGGCGCAAAGTGGAAATATTATCGATAAGCTGCTGGAAAATTTGCTCGGCAATGAGGCTTATTTCCAGCGCGCATTGCCGAAAACGACCGGCACAGAATATTTTAATCCCGAATGGCTGTTACCCCAGTTAGATCCGGACCTGGCAAGCGAAGATGTGCAGGCAACCCTGGTTGAGTTGACCGCAATTACGATAGCCAGGGGAATTGGACAATTACCCTCGATCCCGGTCGAATGCTTTGTCTGTGGTGGTGGTGTTCACAACCATTACCTGATCAAACGGTTGCAGCAGGCGCTTGCTGATTGCCAGATTCTGAGCACGAATCAGCTGGGTCTCGATCCTGATTATGTCGAAGCTGTCGCGTTCGCCTGGCTGGCAAGACAAAGCATGAACCGGCAGGCTGGAAACCTGCCTACGGTCACCCGGGCGAGCTCCGAGACTTTACTTGGCGGCATCTATTTTCAGCAATAAGTTAAATGTTGTATTTATGCTATAACAAATAGCGAAATATTTAACATATGCCGGGAACCGAGACCCCTCTCCCGTGTCTTTATTACACACTATGCTAGACTATTAATCTGTCTTTTAATTACGTTCGTGAGCTACCATATGAAGACTACACGGATTATTTTACTCCTATCAACCCTCCTGTTTTTGTGCGTGTCCAGCGTGCGGGCAGACTTCATCGGCTTCAAAATCGGCGTCAACTATTGGGAACCTGAATTAACTGGATCGTTTATTGGTGATGATCCCCTCGATACCCAGATAGACCTGGTGGACGACCTTGGCTTAGAGGACATATCTTCATCGAATTTAGTATTGACGCTCGAGCATCCAATACCTTTATTACCTAATATCAGATACCAGAATATTGATCTCGATGCTTCAGGTTTCAACCCAAATGCCAACTTCACATATCAAGGTCAATTGTACACGGGGGCGGTCACCTCGACATTCGATCTATCCCATGATGACATCGTGCTCTACTACGAAATACTGGATAACTGGATCAACCTGGATATTGGTCTGGACGTAAAGATTTTTGATGGTGAAGTCGCTCTCTCAGGTTCAAGCTTACCACCAGTACCGATCGACGAAACCATACCACTACTCTACCTGTCGGCCCGATTCGATTTACCGTTTAGCGGATTCTACATCGGTGCCGATTTCAGCGGCGCCGATATCAGCGACAACTCGTTAGAAGATATTTCCATCGTGCTGGGATACGAATCCGACAGCGGCCTGGGATTCGAGGGTGGTTATAAAAAGTTTTCGCTCGAGCTGAACGATGTTACTGATGTCAATGCTGACCTGGAATACGATGGCATCTATCTAAACGGCTATTATCACTTCTAGAATCCTCGAATATCACTGATCGGTGGCAACAAGGCTGGATCAGGAATAAAAAAAGCTGGCATTAGCCAGCTTTTTTTTATTTATCAGCGTGCTGTAAACTAGACTGAGAATGAGGCTCCACAACCACAGGTCGAAGTGGCGTTCGGGTTTTTGACGACAAACATTGCACCTTCGAGTTCGTCGGTGAAATCAACCTCAGAGCCAGCCAGATACTGATAACTCATTGGATCAATCACCAGGCTAACGCCCATATTTTTGATCGTTTTATCACCATCTTTAGATTCCTCGTCGAGCGAAAACGAGTATTGAAAACCCGAGCATCCGCCACCATAAACCGAAACTCGTAATTTCAATTTCTGGTTCCCTTCTTCTTCGATCAGATTTTTTACCTTGCGCGCAGCATTATCCGAAAAATCCAGTACTGTATCGGTTACCGGACTAGCTATTTTCCCAAAATTTGCATCGATCGTAATATTCACAGTTGCACTCTTTATGCCTTAGACCACCTTAGCTTTCCTGACTAATTTAGTCAACTATTAGCTATTTTGGTTCACTTACTACTGCTCGCCGATAACGGGTTCGCTGGGCTCACTCCATTCGGTGGACTTATCCTCCAGCACCTTTTGTGGTTTCCCGTCATTGGGCTGGTGAACCAGTGCACCATTGACTTCAGCACCTATCGCCATTTCGATTAAATTATAATATACGCTACCTTTAATTCGAGATTTAGGCGCCAGTTCTACGCGAGTCGATCCGTGTACGTCACCGACAATTTTTCCGTTTATGACTATATTGGGTACCTTTACTTCACCTTCAATGTGGCCGAATTCGCTCAGTATTAGTATCGACGAACTACCTTCTTCTGCAACCACGTTGCCATTAATTCTGCCATCCACATGCAAACCACCGGCATATACCAAATCACCGTTAATTTCTGTTCCCTGGCCAATCAGGGTATCGATTCGCGCCGAACTAAAATTAGTCTTTTTACCAAACATATTATAATTCCTCGAGCATCACTCGTGCCCATGAAATAGTTTCCGTGAAGGATTTTACCTTTTTTGTCGTGGGATTGATGTCAATTTCGACTTCATAAGGGGTAAATTTTTCTGGAAACGCAATATCACCTTCGAAAACTTGAAAGTATTTAAAATTAAATTTAGTCGCTTTTCCCGGATTTTCAAGCCTTATATCAGATAGTTTTAATTCCCTGGTCCCGCTATCGTCCTCGCCTCGAATAGTAATTTTGACGCCCCCTCTAAGTTTACGACTAATTTTGCCCTGCTTGGTCAAAACCAGCTTGTAACTGAGAGATTTTTTATTATTTTTCTGCTTGACCTGAAATGACTGTAAATTGACCCCTAGCGCGGCATTGGCAGGAGACACAATGCCCTGATAAAAAACCAGTTCTTCCTCTTGCGCGAGGATTTCGCGTTGGAGTTTCACCAGGGTCTGGCTGGTTTTCTTGTAGGCATCGTGTTCAATTTTGCTGGAGCCTTCGAGTTGCGCGTTTTTCTTTACCAGACCGTGGTTGCGTGACTCAAGCTCGTCAATCCTGGCCAGCAGGGTCGCTCTTTCCAGGTCGAGTTGCATTAACTGGTAAGACTGATAAGCCTGGCCCAGTACAAAAAACGCCCAAAAAAGCAGTAATACCAGGAAAATGCCTACCCACATTTTCCAGGGTTTGTGCTGCTTGACTCTAAACCCCTTATGCGCCTTGCTCATGGCATCATCCCCGGTGCATTTAAACCTGTAGTTTCGTTGAGTCCGAACATCAGATTCATATTTTGAATCGCCTGCCCGGCCGCGCCTTTGACCAGATTATCGATCACTGCCAATACGACATATTTTTTGCTCGTATCTAGATAATGCACTGCAATGCGGCAATGATTGGCGCCTTTTACCGAGCGAGTTTCAGGATGCGATCCGGCTGGCATCACATCGACAAATGGTTCGTCACGGTAGAAATTTTCGAATACCTGTTGAATATTCGTGTCTGTATTATTCGCATCGGCATACACGGTTGCATGCAATCCACGGATCATCGGCATCAGGTGCGGGACGAATACCAGTTCGGCCTGGTTGTTTATGGACTGCAGGATTTGTCTGATTTCGGGTAAATGCCGATGCCCGGTCACAGCATAAGCCTTCACCGATTCGCTCAATTCACTATAAGTCGTAGCGACATTGGCATTCCTGCCGGCCCCACTGACACCCGATTTACAATCGGCAATGATGCTGGAAGGCTCGATCAACCCGTTTTGTAATAGCGGCAATAACGCAAGAATCACCGTGGTCGGGTAACATCCCGGATTGGCAACCAGGCTGGCAGTTTTGATCGCATCTCGATTCAACTCGGGCAAACCGTATACTGCCTGCTCCACCAGGGACGGGCAGGCATGGGCCTCGCCATACCATTTCTCCCAGGTCTCGATATCCTGAATTCTGAAATCCGCAGCGAGGTCGATTAATTTGATACCCTTGTCAAGTAATGCTTTGGCCTGACCCATTGCAACCCCGTTCGGTGTTGCAAAGAAGACCAGGTCACAGTTTTGATAAGAATCCACATCGGGTTCGCTAAATTTAATATCGAACTTTCCGCGCAGGTTCGGGAACACATCGACCACCGGGGTACCGGCATTTGAGCGGGAGGTGATCACCTCCACTCGGGTCCCAGGGTGCTCTGCCAGCAAGCGCAGCAGTTCAACCCCGGTATAACCCGTGCCACCAACGATACCGATCTTTAGCATGTCAAAGTGATGTCTTTGTGGTTAAAATGAACGGCGCATTATACATAGATCGCCCCGCTAGAAAATAAAATACAGGCATTTACCTTGTTCCGAATAACTATGTCACATTTTATAGTCAAGATACCGCCCAACCGCAAGTATCGTCGTGGCATTCAATGATCTGGGTTAAAGCTCTGCACCTGATTTTTATGATCGCCTGGTTCGCGGGATTGTTTTATCTTCCTCGCTTATTTGTCAATCATGCGATGGCAGAGGAAGAGGTGCTAAGGGATCGACTGAGTGTGATGGAGAGTAAACTGTATCGTTTTATTACGCCCTGGATGGTATTGACCCTGGTATTTGGAGCCTGGTTAATGGTCGATTACGCCTGGCAGGCATATGCCCATCTGCTCTGGCTGAAAATCAAATTAGTCCTTGTACTTAGCCTCGTGGGCTACCATTTTTATTGCGGGAAGATTATAAAAGACCTGGCCTCTAATACCAGCCATCGTAGTCAGCTCTGGTTTCGCTGGTTCAATGAATTCCCAGTATTAATTCTGTTTGCTGTGGTTATTCTGGCCGTCGTTAAACCATTTTAAGATCAGGGTGCCGAAGAATTTACCCAGGACACCTATTTTCCGGCGTGAATCAATCCTCCCAACCC
>JACZQS010000001.1 GCA_022545625.1 Pseudomonadota bacterium | reverse complement strand
AAACGCAAGGAAAAATTGTCCGGGCGATTTGCCGATGCCTTGAGTTATATGTTCTATGCCTCGGCAGTACTGAAGAAATTTGAGGACGATGGTCGTCCCAGGTTAGATATTCCATTGGTCGAGTGGTCAGCCAAATACTGCCTGTATCAGATCCAGATGGCGCTTGACGAGATTCTGCGCAATTTTCCGATCAAGTGGCTGGGTTTGCTGGTAAGAGTTGTCCTTTTTCCGTTGGGTCTGAGCCTGCGTCAACCCAACGATTCCCTGAGTCACCGCGTGGCGGCATTGCTGATCAAACCTGGTAAGGCAAGAGATAGGCTAACCCAGGGCATTTTTATCAGTGACGATGAAAACGATATCACCGGATGCCTGGAAGATGCTCTGTTGAAAGTGATTCGGGCGGAGCCAATCGAGCGCAGGCTGCGTGCAAGCCATCAGATGAAATCCGATTTGCAAACTTACCAGCAGTGGCTAGATGATTTGTTGGGATTAGATTTGCTTACTGTCAAAGAGGTGGAAATTTTGCGGCAGGCACAGGCAGCGACAAGAAAAGTAATAATGGTCGATGATTTTGAGCCGCAGGATATTGCGCAAGTAAAGAAAAGCAACCGCAAGGTTGCATAAATTAGGCTAGCCGACCGTATTACCTGCCGGCAGTAGTAATGTGCATCCTTTGGCATAATTTGATTTAGTCGACCTGGAGGTAGATAGTATCTACTGCGGCGTTCAGCCCAGGCAGAAAATGAAGGAGTACTGATGGATAAGGCATGGTTAAAAAGCTACCCCCCAGGCATGCCGGCGACTATCGACGTCGATGCTTATCAATCGATAGCCGAGGTATTTGATCGGGCTGTTGCCGAATATGGTGATAGCCCCGCGTTCACTAATTTGGGCACAACACTTAGTTATGCCGACATGGATCGTTTAACCGGTAATCTAGCCAGCTATCTACAGCGGTTACCCAACATGCGTAAGGGCGATCGTATTGCGATAATGATGCCCAATGTTTTGCAAAACCCGATAGCTATATTCGCTGCGCTGCGCTGTGGATTTACCGTGGTAAATACAAATCCGCTCTATACCACGCGTGAATTAAAGCATCAACTCAGCGATTCAGGCGCGAAGGCAATCATCGTGATGGAAAATTTTTGCCAGGTTTTGCAGGAAGTCATCGATGAAACACCGATTCAGCATGTCATTACCACGCAGCTTGGCGATATGCTGAAGTTCCCCAAATCGCTAATTGTGAACCTGGTGGTGAAATATGTGAAAAAGATGGTGCCAGCTTTTTCCCTGCCGCGCCGTGTCACCTTTAAAGATGCCTTAAAAAATGGGGCACAGAAACCTTACGAGCCGGTTGAATGCTCTCATCAAGACATCGCTTTCTTACAATATACCGGTGGCACTACGGGTTTGGCGAAAGGCGCGATGCTGACGCACCGCAATATGGTCGCCAATATGCAACAGGCATCGGCCTGGATTAAGGACCATCTCAGCGCTGATAAGGAGGTCATTATAACCGCCCTGCCGCTTTACCATATTTTTTCGCTCACTGCGAATTGTCTGACTTTTATGAAAGAGGGAGCAGAAAATTACTTAATCACCAATCCCAGGGATATGCCAAATTTCGTCAAGGAGCTGAAAAATGTTTCATTTACCGCGATTACCGGCGTCAATACCCTGTTTATTGGCCTGATGAATACCCCGGGTTTCGATGAAATCGATTTTTCGGGATTGAAAATAACACTGGGTGGAGGCATGGCCGTGCAAAAGCCAGTTGCCGAACGCTGGAAAAAAGCTACGGGTGTGCCACTAATCGAAGCCTATGGTCTCACCGAAACTTCTCCGGCTGTTTGTATTAACCCGTTGAGCCTGGCCGAATACAACGGCAGTATTGGACTGCCGATACCGTCGACTGAAGTTTCGATTCAGGACGAAAATGGGAAATTAATGCCCCAGGGAGAATCGGGCGAACTTTGTGTCCGGGGTCCGCAGGTAATGAAAGGCTACTGGAATCAGGAGGAAGAAACCGCGAAGGTATTTACTTCCGATGGCTGGTTGAAAACCGGTGACGTGGCCAAAATGGATGCGGCAGGTTACTTTCGCATCGTTGACCGTTTGAAGGATATGATTCTGGTATCCGGGTTTAACGTTTACCCAAATGAAATAGAAACGGTCATTGCCGGGCATGAAGGCGTTCTGGAGATCGCTGTTATCGGTGAGCCCGACGAAAAATGTGGGGAAATCGTGAAGGCGGTTATTGTTAAAAAAGACCAGTCGCTGACAGAGAAGGACGTGATAAAACACTGCAAAGAGAGCTTGACCGGTTACAAGGTTCCCAAAATTGTTGAATTCAGGTCCGAGCTGCCGAAAACCAATGTGGGTAAGATTTTGCGGCGTGAATTGAGAAAGGGTTGAGTAGTCGCTGCCTTCGTGCAATATGTGGGCTAGTAACCAGTGATTTTAGCGTGTAGGTCGCTGGTTTCCTCGAAGCGTTTCTTTTGCTCGTCACTGGCCTTACCCTGGAAGTTTGCTTTCCATTCGCCAATCTCCATGCCGTAGATTACTTTTTGCGCCCTGGGGTAATCGTATTCGAGACCCTGGTCTTTCGCTGCCGCGGAATACCATTTCGCTAAACAGTTACGGCAAAATCCAGCCAGGTTCATCAGGTCGATGTTCTGCACATCGGAGCGTTGTTGCAGGTGTTGCATCAGCCCGCGAAATGCGGCGGCTTCGATTTGGGTTTGTTGATCTTTTGTCATTGAGAGGCACTGCCCTATAATGCGGACGCAAATTTAATCAAAGATTTCCCGGCCAGTCCACTCAATAATGTCGAATACCAGTCCACCAAGAAGCATCCCTAAAGACGAAATTATAAGTTGGTTGGGGCTGCTGTCGGACGAATTGCGGGGTGCCCACCAGCGGCTAGTTTTATCGATTGAGGGAGATTGGGCCTGGTGCAGGGAACTTTTTCTTTCGGTGCAATCGTTATATAAGGATGTATTGGCAATATCAAACCGTGAGTTGTGCGAGCAGCCAGTCTCTTTCGACAGGGTTGAAACTTTACTGGGCAGCGAATCGCCTGTCGTTGTGGTCGATTTATTTGATGGACTCAACCCCGATGTACTGTGTATCGCGAGTGGACTGGTCAGTTGTGGCGGTTTAATGATACTACTGTCACCGGGCCCTCAGAATTGGGGAACGATTAAAGATCAGTATGGTATCTGGCAAGATAACCTGAAATCCAGGCACCCGGTGTTTGCCGAATCACTATTTAACAGCCTTGGCCACCCGTCGACCGGGGGTATCACGCTGACACAGGGTAAAAATCTTCCCCCGATTCCGAAATTACCCAGGGCACGGCCAACCCCACTAATCTCGGGTAAGACTGCCGAACAATCAGCGGTCATGGCAGAGGTCGATGAATGGTTGGGTGATCAAAATCAATCCATCGCCTTGATTACTGCCGATCGTGGTCGGGGAAAAAGCACCTGCCTCGGATTTATCCTGGGCAACTTATTATTAAGTCGGCAGTCGTCAGTTTTGGTGACGGCCCCTTCCCGACAATCTGCTGCAATTTTGATACTTCAGGCGAAAAACCAGTCAAACACCGGACTCGATATTGACTTCATTGCACCCGACCGATTGATTGCCGAGCAACAGGCTGCCGCTATTCTAATCATTGATGAAGCGGCCATGTTGCCTTATCCGATGCTGCAACAACTGTGCAGGCAATACCGAAAAATTATCATGGCTACCACTACCGGCGGATACGAAGGTACCGGTCAGGGGTTCCTGCTGCGTTTTATCGCGCGCCTGCCAAAAGCGCAGCTGCGACGACTGGAATTAACCCTGCCGGTACGCTGGGCCTCGGGCGATTGTCTCGAAGCCTGGCTAGAGTCCACGCTGTTACTAAAGCCAGTATCCGCTTCCATACCTATGGATGCCGGTAGACGTAAATCGTGTCAGCTTCGGATACTTGATGCAGCGGCACTTGGAGGCAACCCTGGGCTACTAGAAAAAGTCTATTCACTGATGACCTCCGCGCACTATCGTACACGACCCTCGGATCTACGCATGTTGATGGAAAATCCACATCTTCGCGTTATTTTGGCCGAAGCAGGGAGTGATCTGATAGCTGTGGCCCTGTTAAATGTCGAGGGAGGGCTGGACAGGGAACTATGCGAACAGGTGTATCTCGGCACACGTCGACCCAGGGGGCATTTGCTGGCACAAATGATTACCGCCCATGCGGGGGACAAATACTTTGCTGGCTACAGGGGTCTGAGGGTTCAGCGAATTGCAGTGCTTGAGCCCTGGCGCCGAATTGGAATAGGGCGACAGTTGATCGAAACCGCCACACAGCATGCGGAGGACCAGGGTTTTGACTATATCGGTGCGAGCTTCGCGCTTGATTCTGAGTCGGTTGCATTTTGGCATAGTTGCGATTTTTCTCTGGTGCACATCGGCTTCGGCTTGGGAAAATCGAGTGGTAATCATTCGGTTGCAGTGCTCAGGAGTCTTAATCAGGAGCTAGACGACCACATAATTAAATTGAAGGATCGCATCCAGGAGTACCTGCCGGTCTGGTTATGCCAGTTCTTGCAGGCGATGGATGTAGCGAATGTCGTTGCTCTGTTAAACTATTGTCGCTTTAATCCGGTGATGTCGACAATGGATTTAGCCGAAGTGCATGCATTTGCCTGTGGCCACAAGGGATTCGAACTGTGTTTTGGTAGCTTGCAGCGATTTGTCATGCAGAAAATTGCCAGCTTGCCAGCGGATACCGAGGTACACCCCTGGTTGATTGAAAAGGCAGTGCAGAATCGAGACTGGGACCGGCTCGATCGATCTTCTGGAGTTGTTGGACGAAAACAGGTCCAGCAGGTACTTCGCCAACTGGTAAGGTCCTTGCATTCCTGCGAGTGACGAGTGCAGAAATAATACGCATCAATTGAGTGTGAAAGTCATTTGCAAAGGGTTAGGATGGTGCGGTATATAGTCGGTTAAATTAACCGATCTTTCGGACCGGTTTCAGTTAACCGTAATGCGGTTAGAATCTAACACTAGAGACTATGTACCAGGCCCTGATAGATTTTTGGTTTTCTGATGAAGCAAAGCAATACTGGTTTAAATCGACCCGGTCGTTTGATCAACGCTTGATCGATTCTTATATCGATACCTGGCGGCAGGCGAAGCAGGGAAAACTGGATCGATGGCAGCAGAGCGCAATCGGAAGCCTCGCCCTGGTCATTGTGCTCGATCAGTTCCCGCTAAATATGTTTCGGGGTACAGCAAAATGCTTTTCCACCGACGCATCGTCTCTCGCCGTAGCCCGCGGTGCTATCGATAAGGCTTATGACAGGGAGTTAACGTCAGATCAGAAATCATTCATGTATATGCCGTTCATGCATAGCGAGGACCTGGACGATCAGGCTCTGGGCGTTGAGCTATTTAGCCAGCCTGGACTGGAAAATAATTTACGTTTTGCCAGACACCATTATGGCATCGTGGAACGCTTTGGACGTTTCCCACATCGAAATGAAATGCTGGGTCGTGAAAGTAGCGAGGCTGAAATTAAATATTTGAATTCGAAAGAGGCTTTCCGGGGTTAGTCGATTATCCTTTCAGTAGCGATTATTCTCTCACCCCCGGATAGAATTCAGTGGCTTAATTCGACCGCGCTGGAATAAGCTATGCAAAATTATCTAGAGAAATTCTGACTATTGATATCCCGGGACTCATGCCAGTAAACGCAGCAACAGTCAAGGCAAAAATTGTTGACTATGTCTGGACTTACAATCCCTGTGAGCCTGGAGAGCGGCGATCCCATTGGCACCACTTTTTGCAAATAATGGCACTGGTCGGACGCGACCTGGTCAGTGGCCTGCTGAACCTGCGGTCGATGAGCCTGGTTTATACGACACTCCTGGCATTCATACCCCTGCTTGCAGTCAGTATGTGGTTATTAAGATGGATTGGTGTGCACGAACAATTAGAGCCGGGGCTGGCGAGTTTACTCGCGCCGTTGGGAGAACAAAGCGTTGAATTCAGTTCCAGGATCGTCACATTTGTCGATAACATGAAGATTGGTCTGCTTGGAATTCTGGGTGTGAGCATGCTGATATACACCGCAATTTCATTAATGAGGAAAATTGAGTCGGCGTTCAATCATACCTGGCGACTGAAAAACAGGCGCAGTTGGGTGCAACGTATCAGCATATACCTGGTTTTGTTGTCGGTCGGCCCGACGTTGTTTTTCTCTGCCCTGGCTGTGACTGCGTCGCTGGCTGCCCAGTCGATGCCTGCGGTGGTTTTCGATTTTCCGTTACTCGGCGATATGGTCGGGGTATTTGGGAAATTTCTGCCTTACATGCTGGTGATAAGCGCATTTACTCTAATTTACTTCACCGTGCCCGATACCAGTGTCAGGCTCGGTTCGGCTTTTTATGGTGGTCTGTTAGCCGGCATTCTCTGGCAAAGTACCGGTGTATTGTTTGCTGCATTTGTCGCTGGTTCTACCAGTTATACAGTGATCTACTCGGGATTCGCGATCGTAATGTTGTTCATTGTCTGGGTCTATTTGAGCTGGCTGATATTACTCATTGGATCCAGTATCGCCTATTATCACCAGCACCCTGAAGTCCTGAGATGGCGCAATTTGAATGTCCACCTGACAGGTCGAATGCGTGAGCGGATAGCACTACAGTTGATGCTGAATATTGGCCGTTCGCAGGAACAGCAATCAAATAAGCAAAGCTCGATCGAGAAGCTTGCGCAATACCAGCAGGTGCCGGTGGAAATACTCCGACGCCTGTTGGATGCGCTGGAAGATGGTGAACTGGTGCACCGCTCCACGGATGATCCGCCGCGTTATCTACTCACGCGGTCGATCAGTCGCACACGCCTGATTGATATTTTACGCAGTTTGCGCGGTGCACAGGTTACCGGTTCCGGCGACGCCATTTTTTGTGACAGGTCAATTTTGAAACTACAGAGCGACATCGAATCCAGCTATGAATCTGTTTTAGGTGAACGCACACTGGCTGATTTACTGGCGCAAAGTACCGGGGGAAATAATGAAAATAGTCTCGTTTAATGTAAATAGCATTCGGGTGCGATTACACCAGCTGGCTCGGGTGATCGAAAAACATGCCCCGGAATTTATAGGCTTGCAGGAAACCAAGGTGCAGGATCACGAATTTCCGCTTGCCGAGATCGAGGCGCTCGGGTACCAGGTCATTTATATGGGCCAAAAAACCCATTACGGAGTTGCATTGTTATCGAAATCGCACTGCCGCAACGCGTGTTACGGGTTACCAAATGATAACGATGAGTCGCAAAAACGTTTTATCGGTGGCGAATTCGAGGTTGATGGCAAGCTGATGAATGTATTTAATGGATATTTCCCGCAGGGCGAGAGCCGCGATCATCCGCTAAAATTTCCAGCTAAAACCTTGTTTTACAAGGAGCTGAATGGTTTTCTGAATTCTTTTGATATGGATAAGACGCCACTGGTTGTGATGGGTGACTACAATATTGCACCGCAGGATATTGATATTGGAATTGGCGAAGACAACGCCAAACGATGGCTCAAAACTGGAAAAACCAGTTTTCTGCCCGAGGAAAGAGAATGGTTCGAAGCACTGGTTGCGCTCGGATTACACGATGGATATCGATTGTGTCATGCGCAGGAAAACAATATATTTAGCTGGTTTGATTATCGAAGCAAAGGTTTCGAGCGTGAACCCAGGCGAGGGCTACGAATCGACCACCTGCTGGTATCGGAGAATCTGCGACCTGCGGTGGTTGATGCCGGGGTTGATTACGATATCAGGGCGATGCCTAAACCGTCGGATCATGCACCGACCTGGATTGAATTAAGGAACCTCTGATTAATTCTGGGCACAACGCGTTCATTCATGAATTGATCAGAGGTTCCTTTAAGATGATCCGGTAAAATTTGAATCTAGGCAATCGGCACAGGTCAAATGCGGTACTAGTTAATTAACGAGGTCAAAATGTTTAGCAAATCAATGGAAATACCCAGTTCAGCCCAGGCCTTACCCGGTCGTGACGAGAAAATGCAATTGAATCCTGTGCACTATGTGCACGGCAGAAGTATGGTGGAGCCATTTCCGCAAAATATGGAACAGGTGATTTTCGGCCTGGGTTGTTTTTGGGGTGCTGAAAAGAAATTCTGGAATCTGGAGGGGGTTTATACAACCGCGGTAGGTTACGCTGCCGGCCATACATTAAACCCCAGCTATGAGGAAGTCTGCACCGGTATGACCGGGCACAACGAAGTAGTCCTGGTAGTTTACGACCCAGCAGTAGTGTCGCTGCAAATCCTGTTAAAAGTGTTCTGGGAATCGCACGACCCGACGCAGGGTATGCGTCAGGGTAACGACCAGGGTACGCAATATCGTTCTGGAATTTATTACAGCAATGAAAGCCAGCACCAACAGGCGGTTTCTAGCATGAACGATTACCAGGTGAATTTGTCAGCACAGGGTTTAAGTATGATTACCACTGAAATACAGGCGGCAGGAGAATTCTATTATGCCGAAGACTATCACCAGCAGTACCTGGCAAAGAATCCTTCGGGCTATTGTGGTCTGGGTGGCACTGGAGTTTTGAGCTCATAATCATTTTAGAAAAATCACCTAAGTTAATAAAAAATATAATAAAAAAATAAATCAGAAATTATCCTGATTATTTTCCAATACGATTAAAATCAAAAATATTCGATCTCATGTAGTGATTGACCGGCGTTGTCATTCAATTCGAACTGCCGTATTTGACGCATGCCAATGGTGCCGTGGCAAATAAAGTCGTCGAAATTTCTAATGATATTCCATGTAAATTGAGAGAATCGGGCTATAAGAACTGTAAATTCCCAATAGAGTAAAACATTGTTGGACCGTCTCTACAGTTTTAAACTAATAATCGGTATAGCAGTTTTATGGTTAGCGCTGCTGGCTTACGGACTGGCATTTTACAGCACCCAGGTTTATCGCGAACTGGCGGTTGAAGATAAATCCGAATCCCTGAAATTAATGTTGGAAACAAAAAGTCGGGAGATAGTCGACAGCCTGTACGAACGGCAAATCCGTTTTGCCTTGAGGCTACAAAATAAAAACTCTTTTAAACAGGCGCTGAAGAACCCGAATGGAGATCGCCTGAGAACCTGGGTGACAGAAAATTTCGACAACCTCGCCAGGGACGCTGATAGATTCCGCTTAAAATCGATGATTATTCGAAATCTCGATGGTGAAATTCTTGCCGAGGCCAGTGATAATGGCCAGACTTATTACGGGTGCATATTGACTCTGAACGCTATAAACGAGGCCAGTTTCAATCGCCAGATTTCAAAAAATGTGCTGTGCTCGCATGAAAATAATCTCTACACCGAAGTTCTGTCACCGATTAATATTTTGAATTCGCGGGTCTATTTGCAGATTATCGCCTACGCCATCGACAGTCTAAAAGCGCTCGAAGAGCATATTGATATGCCGGTTAAGATTACCACCGGTGATAAAAATGTTCGCTACCGCTCAAGTAGTTGGCCAGATACCGTTAGTGACATCCAATTGCGCTCGGTTTTCGACCTGTACGGGGATGATCTGATCCTCGGCGCCAATATTACCGGGTTGTTCGATCAACAACTTTTTCTCGGCCAGCTCGACCGCACCAGGGGCAATTTTATGCTCGTCACGACCTTAGCAACTGGCCTGGTATTCATGGCGGTAGTAATTCTGTTAAGCCGCGCTTTTTCACCTTTGAATACACTACGAAATTCTGTCGGCGCACTGTTGACTGGTAAATATGCCTCGATTGGTGAAAAAAAATTACCGTATGAATTGCGTGATTTGGTGTCGTCCTATAACGAGATGGTCGAAGGGCTCGAAACCGAGACAATAAACCGTCGGCAAATGGAAGAAAAACTTCGATCCGAAAAAGACTTTATCGCGACCACGCTGGATTCGATTAACAATCCTGTCATCGTTATCGACTCTAAAGGGGTGATCAAACTGGTAAATCCAGGGGGCGAAAAGTTGTTCGGCGACAAGGAATTAAACCTGGTAGGCCAATCGATACACGAAGCACTAATCCTTTATTCGAACCGGCAGGCGACACATATTATCGACATTAAACATTTACTGACCAGGAAAACCGTGCTGAATTCGATGTTTTTTTACGACCCCGGGCGGAATATTGTTGAACTGGAATTTTCGGCTTCTCCAATGATCGACATGGAAGCCGAGGATGTCGGCTATGTCATCATACTGAAGGATGTTTCGGAAGACCACAAACTGCGGCGCAAACTCAGTTATGAGGGTAGTCATGATCGACTCACTCGATTTCTCAATCGTGGCGCTTTTGAACAAAGGTTTGAAAACCTCGTTACTGAAGACTATGGTACCGACCCGCAGCATGTGCTGGCATACCTTGATGTCGATCAATTCAGAATTGTGAACGAAACCAGCGGCAATACTGCGGGCGATGTATTGTTGCGACAGGTAGGTTCGATAATAAAAAAGCATGTGCGCAAGTCGGATATATTGTCCCGTCTGGGCGGAGATGAATTCGGTCTGATTATGCCGTTTTTCGACATCGATAAAGCGATGCAGGTAATGCAGCAAATCATCATTGGAATACAGCAAACCGGCTTTGAATGGGAGGACAAGCAATATCAGGTTACCGCCAGTATTGGCGCGATGGCTTTTGGCCAGATGAATGACGAATATCCTGATTTTTACTCGAAGGTTACCACCGCCTGTGCTTTAGCGAAGAAAAACGGCGGTAATCAGTATCACTATATCGGCGAAAACGACGAAGGCGTGATGGCGCAGCAAGTGTCCAGAGACTGGGTTGCGGGTATTATGAAGGGCTTTAACGAGGATCGTTTTTGCCTCTATGTGCAACCAATCATTTCGATAGACGAGAGTGATAAGAGCGCCCACTATGAAGTATTGATTCGCTATCGGAAACCAGATGGCACTATTGTTCCACCCAACGATTTTTTACCGTCGGCCGAACGCTATAACCTGATTGAAAAAATTGACACCTGGGTGGTCAAAACTATCATCCAGTGGCTAGAGGATCATCAGGATCAGGAAATTATGTTTTCAGTCAATTTATCCGGGCGCAGCCTCGGTTCGCAGACCTTCCATAAATTCTTGCATGAAAGTCTGCAACAAAGTGACATCAAAAAAAGCGCACTATGTTTCGAGATTACCGAAACTTCGGTTGTTGAAAATGTGGAAAAATCGGTCGAATTTATCAACTCTATCAAACGGCTAGGGGCTAAATTTTCGCTGGATGATTTTGGCACCGGCCTGTCATCGTTTAGTTATCTAAAACGGTTTCCGGTTGATTTCCTGAAGATCGACGGTGAATTTGTTCGCGACATCATCGATAACGACACCAGTTTCGTGTTTGTGCGTTCAATGGCCGAGGTGGGACATAGTCTCGATATGAAAGTAATTGCCGAGTTCGTCGAGTCGGATACGATGTTTGACCGCCTGCGCGAAGCCAATATCGACTATATACAGGGTTACTATGTCGGTAAACCCGCCCCAATAGAGTCGTTGGAGTTAAAAACCGCTGAAGTAAAGAAAACCAAGTCGAAGCCGAAGCCTAAAACGAAAACGAAAGCGAAAAAGAAGGCGAAGGCGAAGCAATAAACTGCTCAGGTTAATACGCATGCAACCCGGCAACGCGACGAGCTTGCCTGGTATTACCTGTTATTCCCGGTTTGCGACCCAGAAAATATTAAAGACTTTACCCTCGGCGATATATTAATTTCATCGAATACTATATCTGGACTGCTCTGCAAAAGCTGCAATATTACCTCGGCTATGTCCTCGACCGTAATTGCATTTTCTGAATTTGCCGCCGGCGAAAATGCTAGCCCATCAAAAAACGGACTTCTCACCAGGCCGGGATTTATCAGGCTGACATTGATGCCGTCACTGGCGCAATCTTCACGCAGCGCCTGGCAAAAGCCGCGCAGGCCAAATTTCGCAGCGCTGTAAAGAGCCCCCTTTCTTCCCGCGCTTAGAGAAGATTCCGATCCGATAAAAATCATACGCCCCTGGTTTCTGCGTCTGAACAGGGGAACGATCGAGCGGCTCAGTACCAGCGCACTGGTCAGATTAAGCCTGATTGCCGTATCGATTTGGGAGACTGAAAATTGCTCGATCGATCCAAATTGGCCATTGCCGGCAGCATGGATAAAGCAATCGATTTGACACTGTTTTAATAAAGTCCCGATCTGAGCGTCTATTTTATCCGGTTGGGAGAGATCGATGGCGACACCGGTAAATTGATCGTTTTCGAGTCCGGGTACTGTCCCGCGCCGACTGATACCAAATACCTGGTAATTATTTTTTAATAATAATTTGGTAGTGGCAAGACCTATACCGGAGCTGGCCCCGGTAACCAGTGCTGCCATGCTAACTGCTGAATTAGTCATGCCAATTGCAGGGGAAGTAAATTTCGGCTGGTATCCATTGCAGCAATTGCTGTTCACAAAACGAGATCATTTCCTGTTCCAGAGTCAATGGATAGCTGATGATATCATTGTTAAGGGCCAGGTTTTGGGCAAACAGGGCTTCGTCAGGGAAAAGCCTGTGAACCTGTTTAAAATTATTTTTCGGCAATCGAAATGCGCCGAGGCTAACCGAGTGCAATAATGTTGGTTCGATTACCGCAAAAATTTGTTCAAGTAGTTGTATAAAAGCCGCCTGGTAATCATGGTGATAGATAATCGGATCGAGCCTCAACCCTACTGGCCAACCCGACTCTACTAGTGCCTGCATTGCATCGATGCGTTTTTTTATCGAAGCCACGCCATGTTCGAGTTTGCGATGGCTATGCTGATCGGTAAAGCTGAATGCGGTGATGACACGAGGGCAGGGTTCCAGTTTCAACAATTGCCTGATTTGAGTACTTTTGGTACGTAGCTCCATCCAGCTGTTATCCAGCCTGGCAAATACAGGAACGAAGTATTCCACAAACCTGGTTAGCGGTTCGTTGGCCAGACTGTCACAGTCGTACCCGGAGAAAAACCAGACTGGCTCTCCATCATGCTGGGCGGTAACTCGTGAAATTTCTGCTGCGAAATCTTCATAGTTGATAAATACTAGCTGGTGTGCCGATCGATACATACCCTGCAAAAAACAGTACCGACAATCGTAAATGCAATTGAGCATGTGCGAAAAGTAATAATTATGATAGCCGCCGATGCCATAAGATTTTGGTGTTTTCAGTACCTGCCGCTTGTGCTTTCTGGCGATAATTAACGCGGGATTTGATTTTTGCAGACGGAAATTTTGCGCCCTTGGATTGAAAACTTCACCATAGTGTCTGATCTCGACAACGGGCGTGTTGTTAAGTCGTTTTAATATGCGTTGGGTACGTGGATGCTGGCGAATCTCGGTCTCGACATAAACACAACTGACCATGGCTACAAAGTCTGTGTTTGCTGGTGGCAAAGATTTTCGAGATGGGCGATGACCAATTCTGCCGACTGCAGTTTTGTTACTTCAGCGATCAAGGCCCTGGTTTGGCGCTGTTGGCTAAATAAAAAACGCAGCGATTTACTCACTCGCGATTGCTGGGTTCGAGTAAAATGGGCGCAACCGAGAATTTTCTCCCAGTCGGATTGATTGATCTCAAGTCGAGCAACCTGATCATTCAATTCTTCGAGCGATTGTGCGAAGCTAGCCAGTTCGACAATATGCTGACCGATCAGTTCGCTGATACGAGCCTTATCGTGCCCAATTTTTTGCGCGGGCGTGTCGGAGATTATTTTTAAGCAATGAACCAGTTCTGCACTGCTGAATCGGGTAGCCGCGTCAAAAAATGCACTCGCTTCCATGTCATATATTTGATCCAATTGGTAATCAGTGCTGGGTTGGCTGAGTGTAAGGCAATGAGCCGGTTCCAGAGCCGAGTCAAATATTGGTACCGGGTAGAAGTTTCGATCTGATTCACTATCGGAAATTTTGAAAATCGATAATATGGTCCCCAGGGTGTGTGCCGACGAGCCTGCTGTACCGAGATTGATCCAGGCAATCGAACCCTGGTGACGGTTGAGGCCGGCGATCCAGGCGGTCGCCGCAGCCACTGCTGTTTTCCCTATACCACTGATTATACAGTGCATATTATCCTTCTGGTAAACATCGAAGGCGTGGTGCGATGCCGATTTCTTTAACCCGTAGTGATCGATGACCGGTTTAGCCTCGCAGTGGAGCGCGACAACCCAGACTAGCATCGGGTGGTTCCAGCAAGGCATATTTGATCCAGTATCGGTGCAAACTCATCGATGACTTTTTGATTACCATGCTTATGCGCGCCTTTTAGCAGGATTTCGAGTTTTTCTATTAGGGTTGAAACTGCTGCCTGGTGATAACGTTTACAGAGAACATTTCGTTGTAGCAGCCGATACAGGGAACGAATACGAAACCTATCCATGCCCCAGTATCGGGTCGACAATTGATCCCGGTGTCCACCGTATTTGGTGATCAGTGGTTTGTCGATATAACACACCGGGTACTGGTGGCAAATTTTAAGCCATAGGTCATAGTCCTCGCAGGCAGGCAGGTTCTCATCAAAGTAACCCGACGCGGCCAGAATCGAGCGATGAAATACTACGGCCGATGGTGATATAACACAGAGGGGTAAGCAGTTTTCAAATATCCAGCCGCCCGATTTGACGTGTTTTTTCATCGCATTGACCCTGACGCCGCGTCGCATCCAGATTTCATCGGAATGGAATAACAGGTATTCGGGTTGTAAAGAATAAGCCTGTCTAATCGAGGAGATTTTTCCAGGTAGCCAGGTGTCGTCTGAATCCAGCAGTGCTATCCAGTCAAAACTAGCCAGCTTGATGCCCGCGTTACGGGCGGCGCTAACACCGCGGTTGGGTTGTTGGATCAGCTTGATTTGCGGATAACGCCGGGAAATTTCAGCGGTAGTTGTATCGGTTGAGCCATCGTCTACTACAATGATTTCGTCAACTGCGCTGGTTTGACTAGATACCGACTCGATAGCCGGTATCAGGGAATGCAGTCGATTGTGGCTGGGTATGACAGCAGAAATCTGCATTACTGCATAACGCTCAATTCTTTTGCGGGATGATGCTCGACCCGGGAAAATGTGTGACCGTTGAACCCTCTTCGTCAAGAATCCTGTTTTTGCCGCTATGATCGACCTCGTCGATTCGAATAACCGAGTGATGTGGGATATAGATGTGTTTCACATTACCGAATTCATTTTTGAGTTTCTCTTCCGCCGGATCGATCAGCAATTTCGTATGTTCACCGAAAATAATATCACCTACTTCGATAAATCCGGCCATTTGAGATTGGCTGACCTGATGCGCATAGAGTTCATAAATGCGATTATGATTATGGAACTGGATGCGAAAGGTATGTTTTTTAGATTTTGCCATCAGGTTTCACAATCCTGCTTCATCAGTTCATCGAGATCACCGTCCATATGCAATTCGGTTAAATCGGAGAAACCACCTATCAGTTTACCATCAATCAAAATTTGTGGCACAGTTCTAGCCCCTTGCGTGGCGTCACGAAATTCTTTTAACCCGCTGTCACCGGTATCGATAGCTACCTCGGAATAATCTATATCCCACTTGTTGAGCAGGTTTTTGGCTTTCACGCAAATCGGGCAGCTTGCGGTACTGTATACGGTAACTCGGGGCATAGGGAGAAGACATCTACAAATGGGACTTTGATTTTACAACATAAGTTCGGTGCTGTACCAGAGTAGCATTATTCCAGGAGGCTGCTGGAAAAATCTGTGGTAGCGGCACAGTACCCTTATCTACCAGGAGTTCATTTTGCCTGTTATTACCTAGTTCATCTAAAGAACCCTTAATGAATAATTTCAACGCCACTTAAAGGGCAGGTTTGTATCGTGTCACGAATGGTTTCGATGGCCGCCTTGCGAGGGTAATGCTTACGCCAGGCAATTGCTACGATGCGGCTCGGAGCGGGTGGTTCGAACGGTTTAATATCGATCATGTTTTCGTTGATCTGGCCCGGCATGATACTGGTGCGAGGTAATACCGTAATTCCGGTTCCGGCAGCAACCATGTGCCGTATAGTCTCCAGCGACCCGCCTTCGAGGGTACGGGTTAATTCGCTATTTCCCGACATGCAGTTAGGGCAGGCTCTAATTACCTGGTCTCTGAAGCAATGGCCCGCGCCGAGTAACATCAAATCCTGCGATGCCAGTTCATCTGTCGGAATTGTATCCCGATCTTTCCAGGCGTGATTACCTGGCAGGGCAACGATAAAAGGCTCTTCGTAGAGTGGAGCTGTCTCGATTCCGGGTTCCTCGAATGGATAAGAAATAATAATAGCGTCGAGTGTCCCCTGTTTTAGCGACTGGAACAAGTTGGCGGTAAAATTTTCTTCGATAATAAGCTTCAAGTTTGGTACGCTTTTGGTCAGCACCGGAATCAAACTGGGTAATAGATAGGGTCCTATTGTATAAATAACGCCTAGCTTGAATGGGCCAGACAACGGGTCCTTGCCCTGTTGGGCGATCTCACCCAACAAACGTGCCTCCTGGAGGACGATATAGGCCTGGTTAATCACTTGCTGGCCGATTTCAGTAATTCGAATTTCGTTTTTGGAGCTGCGCTCAAACAGACGGATTTCAAGTTCTGACTCGAGTTTCTTGATTGCAATACTGAGTGTGGGTTGACTAACAAAGCAGGCCTGTGCTGCCTTGCCAAAATGATTTTTTTGCGAAACTGCTACGATGTATCTTAGTTCAGTTAATGTCATGGCACTGAAAGTACTCGATATGACATCCAATTCTGCAGAGAATTTTAGATAAAAGCAATTAAAATCTATTTGTCTATCGATAAAACCTATGGAATAATTATTTAGGCGCTAACTGTCAAATACGAAAGTAACAATAGAATTCCAGGAGTTATTAATGAAATCAATTCTGCACAAATTATTTCGCAGCAGCGAACCGCAATCATCGGCTTTTGATCAGGAACATGCATTGCACGTTGCGACTGCAACGCTGCTAGTCGAAGTTTGCCGGGCTGACTTCGTGGAGCAGCAATCTGAACTTGATCGAATGAGGCAATTGTTGGCGCAGCAGTTTTCGTTGAATGAGACCGATCTGGACGAACTGATGATTCAGGCGCGAGAAAGTTCGGATAAGCTGGTGTCGATACAGCATATTACGCGTCTGCTGAATGAGCAGTTTGATGCGTCGATGAAAGTGCGTGTGGTCGAAATGATGTGGCAGGTTGTCTACGCGGATGGCATCAAGGACCGCTATGAAGAACATTTGATTCGACAAGTCTCAGAACTGCTTTATCTACCCCATTCAAAGTTCATCCAGGCTCGACATAAGGCCGAGCAGTCGATCGATAACTGAATCGCTCCGGTGCCAGGTTAAATCACTGATTGGCAAGGTTCATTATCGGGGAAATTATCAGCATCTTGGCTACCATGATCATCAGCATGGCGAATAATGGTGATAAATCAATTCCCCCGACAGGAGGGATCAGTTTTTGTATTGGGCGCAAAGCAGGTGTCGCCAGGGTATTGACAAGACCTATGACCGGGTTGTAAATGCCGGGGTTTATCCAACTCAGGATTACCTGGATTAAAATGGCAATCAGAAAAATACTGAGAAACAGCGATACCAGGTCGGCGATAGAATAAATCAATAAACCCAGGTAACTAACACCACCAATATACGCAATCGTATTATTGATATGCACTACCTCGGTATCGAGCAGACGCAACAAGACGAATTTGGCGTAGGTAACGACCAGGCATAATACGATTGCGGAGGCATCCTGCCCGAATACGCTGGGAATGAACCGGCGCAGGTATCTCAGCGGCGGTGAGGTCGACTTGATGATGAACTGGGACACCGAATTGTGAGGGTCAGCGCGCATCAATTGCAGCATAAATCTTAGCAAAACGATCAGCACGTACAAATCAAACAATGTAGAGACGATCAGCGTTAACGGAGATGTAAAATAGCTTGAACCCATATCAGATCCGACGATTTAGTTAGTGAATATTATAGAATCTCTGATCAGGTTTGGGTGAGTTAATTTTGAAGTCACCAGGATAAAAATCAGGGTGCAAAACCTGGCTAAGACCCAGTGCAATCGTTTCCCCATGGGGTCAGGTTTAGCGATGCGGAAATTAACTATTCCAGCTCCAATCTGGTCGTTCATGACTTGTATACAGGTTCCCTGGATTCAGATTGATCCGCCAGTTCGACAGAGCGGTCGCGAGCAGCCTGGGTCGCTTTTTCAAGCAACGAAGCTAAACCATTTTGCTCTAACGAGAGTATGGCCGCTTCCGTGGTACCGCCCTTGGAAGTCACCTGGGCGCGTAATTGCACGACATCCCCGTTCTGTGCCATCGAGGCTGCCCCCAGGGCGGTTTGCTTTGCCAGCAACAGGGCAGTTTCCTTTGGCAGACCGAGTTTTTCGCCGGACTGTTGCAATAGCTCGATAAAATAAAAAAAATAAGCGGGACCGCTACCAGAAATAGCAGTTACCGCGTCCAGCGCCGATTCCTGCTCTACCCAGACCGTGATGCCAACGGCGTCGAGTATCGCCTGGGCGGCACTTTTTTGTTCTGCGCTGACCCGTGGATTGGCGAACAAAGCGGTGGCGCCGAGTTGCACCAGTGCGGGAGTGTTAGGCATGCAGCGAACTACAGACCGTTCGCTCCCAAGCCAGCGATTGATTGCCGATTCGCGGATACCGGCAGCAATACTGATAAACAAACAATCGGTTTTAATGTCGGCAGGAGCCAGCTGTTCGCAAGCCACCTGCATGACCTGGGGTTTAACTGCAAGTATGACTATATCGGCTGACCCAACCGTTTTCAGGCTATCGGTTGATGTGTTAATGCCGTAATTCGTTGATAACCCGGCAAGTTTTTCTTCGTCTATATCACAGGCTGTAATATTTGACGCCGAATAGCCGTTGGCAAGCATGCCGCCGATCAGGCTAAATGCCATATTGCCCCCGCCGATAAAGCAAAGCTGTTGATGATTCAAAGTCGTTCCCCGAAGATTGCGGTACCAATTCTAACCAGCGTCGAGCCTTCTGCAATCGCTGCCCGCATATCGTGGCTCATGCCCATGGAAAGCGTATCACAATCGAGACCGCGTTGTTGCAAGTCATGCAGGGCCTGTCTCATTTTCGCGAAGGGTTCACGCTGTAATTCAAACCTGGACTGTTGTGCCGGAATAGCCATTAAACCGCGGAGTCTTATCTTTGGTAAATTGCAAATAGCTTCGGCGATAGCAACGATACCGTCGGGTGCAACGCCAGACTTGCTTGTTTCAAGATCAATATTCACCTGGATGCATATATTTAGCGGGGGCATCGATTCGGGTCGTTGATCGCTCAGGCGTCGCGCGATCTTGAGACGGTCGACACAGTGCACCCAGTCAAATGACTCTGCAAGAGCCCGGGTCTTGTTCGACTGCACCGGACCGATAAAATGCCAGATAATATCCAGGTCGGACAGATCTCGCATCTTAGCCTGCGCTTCCTGCAGGAAATTCTCACCAAAATCTCTTTGCCCGCAACTATAGGCGTTTCGTAGGTCAGCCGGGAGTTTTTTTTTGCTGACTGCCAGTAGTGAAATATTGTGGGAGTCACGGTTATATTCGCTTGCCGCCTGCTCAATCTGGAGGCGAATCTGGGCGAGATTTTTTTCGATGCTGTGCATGGGATTAGCGATAGTTCAGATATAAGATTTGGGCAAATCAGCAATTAGCCAGAAGCACTATATGAGCCTAACGACACATGGATAACCCGATTATAAGCGCTTTGGCAACGCGCAGTAAAAATAATAAATTTTCTCCCTACAGGCAATTAACTGCTATATAAGGATTAGCAAATCTATGAACCCGGTAAGCCAGTAGGCTGGCCGGTTAATAGTTTGAAACGGGGATGCTCCAGAGCGGAACCAAACTTCAGTGCGGGCAAGCGTTGTATTGGGCGTACCAGCTCCGTGCGGGAATGCCCGGGACTAGATTGTCAGATTAATAACGCATTACAGGACCATTCATGGATATAGCTCAATTGTTAGCCTTTGGTGTTAAACAGAACGCTTCTGATTTACACCTGTCTGCGGGTTTGCCACCGATGATTCGGGTGGACGGTGATATTCGCAGAATCAACGTGCCGGAAATGGATCATAAGCAGGTGCACGACATGGTTTATGACATCATGAGCGACAAACAACGCAAGGATTATGAAGAATACTGGGAAACTGACTTTTCCTTCGAGATCCCGGGGCTTGCCAGATTTCGAGTCAATGCGTTTAACCATAATCGCGGATCAGGCGCGGTGTTCCGAACTATTCCTTCAAAGATATTGAGCCTCGAGGAGTTGGGTGCACCGAAAATCTTCCAGGATATTTCTGAATTTCCCCGCGGTATCGTACTGGTTACCGGCCCCACCGGTTCGGGTAAATCGACCACTCTGGCGGCGATGGTCGATTACAAAAATGACACCGAGTATGGCCATATACTGACTGTTGAAGATCCGATCGAATTTGTCCACGAAAGCAAAAAATGCCTGGTTAACCAGCGTGAAGTACATCGCGATACGCTGGGATTTAACGAAGCGTTGCGTTCAGCCCTGCGCGAAGACCCGGATACTATACTGGTCGGCGAAATGCGCGATCTGGAAACCATTCGACTTGCATTATCTGCGGCAGAAACGGGTCACCTGGTGTTTGGCACCCTGCACACCAGCTCCGCAGCGAAGACTATTGATCGAATAGTCGATGTGTTCCCGGCAGGCGAAAAATCGATGGTTAGATCGATGTTATCTGAGTCGCTTAAAGCCGTAATCGCACAAACCCTGCTGAAAAAAACTGGTGGCGGTCGAATCGCGGCCCACGAAATAATGATCGGTACGCCCGCTATTCGAAACCTGATTCGCGAAGATAAGGTAGCGCAGATGTATTCGGCGATTCAAACGGGTCAAAGCATTGGTATGCAAACACTCGATCAGGATCTCAAAGCCTTGCTGGCGAAGGGAGCCATTTCCAAGGAAGAAGCACGGAAGAAAGCCGCGCATCCCGATCAACTGTAAATACTGTGAAGTTAATTATAGGAATGGGTAATGGATCGAAATAAGGCAATAAGTTTCATGCACGACTTGATGCGCATGATTGTCAGTAAGGACGGGTCGGATATATTCATCACCTCGGGTTCTCCACCAGCGATGAAAATCGACGGTAAGGTAAAGGTAGTTTCAAAGCAGAGCCTATCCCCTAGCCATACCCAGATGCTAGCCCGTTCAATTATGAACGATAAGCAGGTTTCCGAGTTCGAGGAAAATCAGGAATGTAATTTTTCTATTGCGTTGACCGGGGTGGCACGTTTTCGTGTTAATGCCTTTGTGCAAAGGGGCTGTACCGGGCTGGTGTTGCGAATTATCAATTCCGAGATTCCCAGTTTTGCGGAGTTAAATCTACCCGATATCCTGCAGGACATCGCGATGACCAAACGTGGACTTGTAATATTTGTTGGTGGGACCGGCTCGGGTAAATCGACTTCATTGGCATCGATGGTTGATTACCGCAATAGGCATAGCCACGGGCATATCATTACCATAGAGGACCCGGTTGAATTCATCCATGAACACGGCAACTGCCTAGTGACCCAGCGCGAAGTCGGGGTAGATACTGAAACCTACGCGATTGCGCTGAAAAATACCCTGCGCCAGGCGCCCGACGTTATTCTGATAGGCGAAGTTCGTGATCGCGAGACTATGGAGCATGCAATAACATTTGCTGAAACAGGGCACCTGTGCCTGACTACACTGCACGCCAACAATACCAATCAGGCGCTGGATCGGATTATCAACTTTTTCCCGGACGATCGACGATCACAGCTATTGATGGATTTGTCGTTAAATTTGAAAGGTCTGATCTCGCAGCGTTTGATTCCGAATCTAGGCGAGACCGGCCGCATCCCGGCCGTCGAAGTGATGATCAATTCTCCGCTGATGGCCGATTTGATTTTCAAGGGCGACGTGCATGAAATGAAAACCCTGATTTCGAAGTCCAACGAAGCAGGCATGCAAACCTTTGATCAGGCCCTGTACGATCTGTTTGAAGACAAAAAAATCACCTTTGAAGATGCGCTTCGCAACGCAGATTCAATTAATGATATCCGCCTGCGAATCAAACTACATAGTAAAACTGCTAAAGCGTCCGGGGTGGCTGAGGATGAGCGTGATTTCGAAATGGAGGAGCCCGACGACAATAAGCGTAGTGGGATGATATGAGCAGCGAAAATACTACCAAGTTACTCGAGCCTTACCTGAAAATAATGGTCGATAAACAGGCGTCGGACCTGTACTTCGTGACTGCTGCACCACCAAATATGAAGGTGCAGGGAAAAACCGCAGCGATTGCAAAAAATGCTTTTCATACCGGCCAGGTACAGGCTCTTGCCTATAGTTTACTGAATGACGAGCAGATCCGTGATTTCGAAATTAACCGCGAGATGAACCTCGGATTCACCCTCGCGGGCGTGGGCCGCTTCCGGGTGAATATTTTTATCCAGCGCTCCGAGGTATCGATGGTAATCAGGTATATCAAGTGGGAGATTCCGACTATCGAACAACTTGGGTTACCGAAAATTTTGAAAAAAATCGTGATGAATCAGTCCGGCCTGGTACTGGTGGTTGGATCTACCGGGTCTGGCAAGTCTACTACCCTGGCGTCGATGATCAACTATCGCAACAATCTCGAAGGTGGTCATATTCTTACCATTGAAGATCCAATCGAATTTGTTTTCAAGCATGACCAGGCAATTGTTTCGCAGCGTGAAGTTGGTATTGACACACTCAGCTACGAAAACGCTTTAAGAGAGGCGCTGCGTGAAGCGCCGGAAGTGATTATGATTGGTGAAGCGCGGGATGCCGAAACCATGAAAGCGGCCATCAATTTCGCCGATACGGGCCACCTGTGCCTGACCACTTTACACGCGGTAAATTCAAATCAGGCGATGGATCGAATGTTGAATATGTTTCCTACCGATATGCACAGGCAACTGTTGATGGACCTGTCGCTGAATCTGAAGGCAATTATCTCGCAACGCCTGGTACCTGGCATGAAAGGCAAACTCGCCTGTGCGGTCGAGGTGATGGTAAACACTCCCTACATCAAAGAGCTATTGCGCGAGGGTAATTTTAACCAGATTAAGGAAATCATGGAAAAAGGTGATACTGCCGGTATGCAGACCTTTGACCAGTCACTGTATGATCTGTACAAGGCCGACAAGATTTCGATCAAGAATGCGCTAGCCTATGCTGATTCAAGTACCAACCTTGAGTGGAAAATTAATTTTGGTGGTGAACAAAACAAACAGGATACGCGCCAGAATCTGAGTCAGCTGGATGGCCTGGAAGATCTGACCCTGCCTTCAGAAGAGGTTTAAACCTCGACAACCCAGGCTGTAATAAATCGACAAGCCAACTGATTGTCGGATTTATTAATTTAAATAATTTGAATTTTTCCAGGCCGCACTCAATAAACGATCTGTCCCGCTACCAATGTCTGCTTCACGCGACCATTAAAATCCCAGCCTTCAAAGGCAGTGTTTTTACCCCTGGAAGCAAAGTTTTTACCCTCGCAGTACCAGTGGGCGTCTGGATCGACAATAACTATATCCGCCAACTCTCCCGGCGCTATTTGACCGGCAGGAAGCCCAAGAATGCGAGCAGGGTTAATACTGAGTTTCGCGATCACCGCTGGAATTGACAGTATATTTTCTTCGACCAGACGAATTGCCAGCGGCAGTAGAGTATCAAATGCACTGATACCGGGTTCGGCCGAAGGGAAGGGGCGTAGTTTGGCATCGATTTCGTGCGGTTGATGGTCTGAGCAAATGCTGTCGATAGTGCCATCGGCAACCCCGTCACGAAGCGCCTGCTTGTCGTACTGGCTGCGAAGCGGCGGCATTGTCAGCTTGTTGGTATCGAATTCACCAATGTCATGATCGGTGAGAAAAAGCTGATGCATCGCACAATCTGCGGTTATCGGCAGTCCATTGGCCTTGGCCTGTCGAATCATGTCGACCGACCTTGCGCAGGATAACTGGCCAAAATGGGTTCTGGCTCCAGTCTGGGCAACAAGCTCGATATCCTTTGCCAGCGCTGCAGTTTCTGCGGCCTCGGGGATTGCCGGTAAACCGAGTCGGGTGGATACGGCACTTTCGTGTACACAGCCATCGGCATATAAATCACTGTCCCGGGGATGGATGATTACCAACATGTCCACCCCTGCGGCATATTCCATCGCCCGGCGCTGGACCAGATTATTGATAAAAGGACGCCCGGCATTGCTGAATGCGATGGTGCCGTTCGCTTTCAGGCTCGCCATATTACAGAGATGTTCGCCCTCTAATGCCTGTGACAGGGCACCGATGGTATAAATATGGCATTGATTGCCAGCTTTCGCATTTCGATGATGTATCAAATCAACAACGGCCGTGTTATCTATCACTGGTTGAGTATCCGGCGGTATACACAGGCTGGTTATTCCGTTTTTTACCGCGGCAGCGGATTCCGAAGCAATATTTGCCTTGTGAGTTTGACCCGGTTCCCTGAGTCTTGCCTGGCCGTCTACCAGCCCCGGGATTACCCAATACCCCTTCGCATCGATGGTTTGCTGCGGTTTAAATCCGGCAGGTGGTTTACCGATGCCAACCACCAGATTACCATCGATAAAGACATCGCTTTTTGACTCACTTGCTCCAACAGGGTCAATCAAAAGGCCATTTTTAATAAGAATTGTCATTCGCTGACCTGTAATCCTGTACGACCGACGATGATTGACATGACGGCCATTCGTACCGAAATACCAAAACCCACCTGCTGCAAAATTACCGACTGGTTGCCATCCATGACACTGGATTCGATTTCAACACCGCGATTGGCGGGCCCGGGGTGCATCACGATGGCATCGGGGTTTGCCCGGTCGAGCCGTTCCTGGGTCAATCCAAACTGGTTGAAATACTCATTTTCGCTGGGTAGCAGCGCACTGCTCATGCGTTCTTTTTGCAGGCGTAACATGATTACAACGTCAACATCCCGAAGTCCCCGTTCCAGATCATCGTACAACTGCACTCCCAACGATTCCGTATCGACCGGCAATAGTGTCTTGGGGGCGATCACGCGCACCTCGGCAGTATTGAGTAGATTAAGTGCATGGATCTGCGAACGAGCGACGCGTGAATGCATGATATCGCCAACTATCGCTATCTTCAGACGGGTAAAATCCTGCTTATGGTGGCGGATCGTATACAGGTCGAGCATCGCCTGGGTCGGGTGTTCGTGTTGCCCGTCGCCGGCGTTCAATACGCTAACACCGGGTCGCACATGTTGGGCAAAGAAATGCGCGCTGCCACTGTCCTTATGACGGATTACAAACATATCAATTTGCATCGCCTCGAGATTATGGATGGTATCGAGCAGTGATTCTCCCTTGGTGGTTGCCGAGGTATCGACATTCAGGCTCAGAATATCTGCGGACAGTCGTTGTTCGGCGAGTTCAAATGTCGAACGGGTACGAGTGCTGGGCTCAAAGAACAGGTTGGCAACCGTCTTACCCCGTAAAATCGGTACTTTTTTGATCACCCGGTCAGCCACCGAGGTGAAGGACTCGGCGGTATCGAGAATCTCGGTAATTATCTGCTGATTTAAACCTTCGATACTAAGAAAATGTTGTAGTTTACCGTTTTCATCGAGCTGTAGGTTTTTAGCTGACATTGTCGAGATTGGATTTGATCGTCAGTTGAAGTGGGTTTGGGCCATCGAGTTTAATGTGATTACCCGGATCAAGCTGGATAGTTTCGGCGACTATATCAGCCTGGATCGGAATCTCGCGCTCACCCCGATCGATTAGAATGGCGAGGATTATTTGTTGTGGACGACCGTAATCAAAAATTTCGTTCATTGCCGCACGAATCGTCCGACCTGAATATAATACATCGTCTACCAGGATAACTGTTTTGCCGTCGATACCAGTGGGCAAGATCGAGGGCTTTACGGTTGGGTGTAAACCGATTTTGGTAAAGTCATCCCGGTAAAAAGTAATATTCAGTCGGCCCAGGTCGGTTTCCGGAGCAATGGCCTGATGTATCGCGTTGGCTATCCAGTATCCACCGGTTTCGATACCGATAATGACAGGTTGCTCAGCGGGGGGAAGATTCGATGGGAAATAGGGTTTCAGTGCCTGGGTCAGCTTATCAATCAGAGTTTCGACTGAGGGTAGTGCCACGTAATTTCCATGCATTGAACTCGGGGGGCTTTATAGCATAATTTTTATATTCATACAGTAGTTGGTTTGATTTTATTTATTCTACGAAATCTACCTGTACGTAATTTGGTGAAATATCTCGAACAGGAAGGTTTTTCGCACACCACTACTTTCCTCACTTCGTAGTTAATTAGGGAGTAAATGCGCGAGTCACTTCATTTTGTTTGCCCAAAAGAAGTAACCAAGAAAAGGGCGATCAAAAGAGACAACCGTCATTCCGGCCGTAGAGCCGGAATCTGGTGAATGCGAATTGTTGTAAGATTCCGGCTCGGAGGCCGGAATGACGTTATGCTTTGCTTTTTGTTTTAATCCCCCTTTCAAGCCCGCAGAAAAATAGTGTTCAGATTGGGGTAAAACAGCAGGGAAGCTGTTTTAGGTTTACCCGTGCCAGGAGCGCGTGTAAACCGACCTCGATATGGACATTATTTTTCTGATGAAGGGCTTGTTCGGGGGCGGCGCTTTTGGTTACTTTTCTCGCCGGTAAGAAAAGTGACTCGCGCACTTACTCATAATTAACTACGAAGTATTAAGAGTATTTATGTGCGAAAAAATTTGGCGTAATCGAGGATAAAACTCTTATATTAACAGCCAATTAGGCTTCGCCTAGTTGGCGCTGATACTCGCGTAGCCAGGTCTCTGTTATCAGTACTGCTGACAAACTATCGATTTCCGACTTGCTTTTGCGTTTTCGGCTGGCGATCGCGATGGTATATGCCTCGCGGGTGGTCAGTCTTTCATCGATCAGCTGGGTATCAATGTGGAATCTGCCATGTAACTGGCGACTGAAGCGACTGGCCTTGTCGGTCATGTATTTCGTTTCGGAATAGTCCGAAGTCGGCAGCCCGACGATCAATTTCTGTGGTTTCCATTCACTGAGTAATAGTGATATTGCCTCCCAGTTGGGTGACCGCTTAAAGGATTTTATTGCGCTTAACGGCCTGGCCTGGGCAGTCAGGGTCTGGCCGACCGCGATACCAATCCAGCTGGTACCGTAATCAAATCCGATTACGGTTTCGATGGCGGCATCAGGCATTCCCGCTCACAGGCGATAGCATGCTGATATCGAATCCCAGTGTATCGAAGGCCATCTGCCACTTATCACCGGGCTGCTTATGAAACAATAATTCCGCGCCCGAAGCTGAAGTGAGCCACGAGTTTTGCTGTAGTTCCGATTCGAGTTGCCCGGAAGCCCACCCGGAAAAGCCCAAAATTACCAGATAATCCTCGGGTCCCTTGTTATCGGCAATTGCCTGCAGGATATCCATCGAGCTAGTCAGGTGAATGCCGGGAGAAATTTCAGCCGATTTTTGCCAGTTTTCGGTAGTGGTGTGTAACACGAACCCCTGTTCGAGCTGGACCGGTCCGCCGATAAAAACTGGCTGCTGCTTGATTGCCTCGTCGAGGCATTCAATATCAAGCTGGATAAATATATCTTCCAGCGTTTGGTTGGTTTGATGATTGATAACCAACCCCATGGTGCCATCCTTGCTGTGCTCGCAAATGTAAACCAGGCTGGAGGCAAACAGCGGATCCTTGATCGCGGGGGTCGCGATCAGGCACTTATCGACTAAGTTTGCTTTATCCTCGGTCATAATACCACCTTGATGGAGAGTTATACCTTTCCCTTCGTGCTCAACCGGTTGCTCTTAAAATCCCATGTCCTGATGATGACTAGCTGGTCAGCACGTTGTTTCAATTCTTCAGAAAACGGTGCAAATGGTTCCGCCAGGCGAAGGATACGTTTTGCTGCTTCGTCTAGTACACTGCTACCCGATGAACGCGTTATTTTAACATCTAGTACCTTACCTGCCGAATTAATTCTTACACTTAATCGTAGTTGACCATCTATTTTTTTGATCCTGGCTTCCTGTGGATAGTTCAAATTTCCGGTACGTTCAATTTTTTTTACCCAGCTCGCCAGGTAGCTCGCTTCCACCGCTTTTTTGGTCGATGCAGTGAGAGTGATCGACTTCGGTCGCTTGGCATAATTAATCGTCATCTGCCTGATTTCTGCCTGTAAACTTGCAATCAGGCTTTTTCGTTTTTCGACTTCGTCTGGTTGTTTTGAGCTGGTTTGTTTTTTACGAACCTGCTTCTGCTTGTCGACCGCGTATTGTGACTCGGCCTCGGTAATGAAATAAATCCTGTTGATAGCGAGCTGATTTCTATACCGCTCGGACTTTGCCTGGCTGGCGAAGCCCTGCTGATCCAGCGGAGAATTTGCCGAAGCTGGTGCGCTGGGGCGCGCTTTATCCTCGGCTTTCCCACCCCCGGACTGATCCACCTGCGCGAGAAAGTCTGGATTTTCCGCTTTTTCCAGGCTGCGCGAATTAGCCACGATGATCTCCAGGCTGGGTAGGGCGTCAGATTTCGGTTTTTTACTGGTGGTAAAACCAACACCCAACACCACAATTGCGTGGACCATCAGCGCAACGAACAGCGTGAATCCCAGCCGATCACTGGCGCCGATTCGGGGTGTTATGGTTTGTGAGCCATGTTGTGCCATTAACCCGTATTTTGCCAACTTTGGGCAGGTATAACCAGCGATTTACGAGATCAGCGGCGTTTTCCCGAGCCTCGCGGTCCATCTACTGGTCGACGATAGTAACCATCAGTCCTGCAGACAGCTCAATTTTTCCCGCCAGCGAACCTGAGATCGTAATCCTCTGCTGGTCGTCAATAATCATGTAATCTTCGATGCCCAGTGAGCCAGCCAGGGAGCGATAATTATTTAGGCCATCTATCATCAACGTTGTGGCGGCCACGTCGGCGAGTACCGGATCCGAGGTCAATACAGTGGCCGAACTGATGTGTTTTGATGGTTCGCCGCTGCGCGGATCGATAATATGGTGTACGGTTTCATCGTTGTTAAGATAAAAACGCTGGTAATTGCCCGAAGTAAATAAAGCCTGCTTGCCGAGCAGACCGATACTGGCGATAGCCCCCGGCTCGAACGGATTTTTCACGCCAATACGCCAGGCTTTACCAAGCTTGTTTCCCGAAGTTATCAGATCGCCCCCGGCATTGATCAAATAGTGCTCAAACCCCAGCCGATCCAGGTGACTGGCAATCAGTCCTATCGCATAACCTTTCGCGATACCACCGAAATCCAGTTGTAAATGTGGGTTACGACTAATCGCTAGCCGATCCTGAATCTCCAGATCGGCCATCGTTGGAAGGTCTCGTTGAATAATTTTGATCAGTTCTTCGTCGATGTCTGCTTGCCCATGGAACCCATAGGCAGCAATCAGTTTCCCCAGTGCCGGGTTGAATAACCGATTTGAGCTGAGATAATACCGCTGGCTTAAAGTGATTAATTCAAGCAGCGAAGCAGGAACCTTAACAGCCCCGGAGCTACCCAGAGCTAAATTGAATCGGCTTAACTCGCTGTCTTCCCAGGCATGCCAGCTTTGACGATATGCTGATAACAGCTGCTCGATTTCGATCAGGGTTTGTTCGGATTTTGCCAGGTCGTGATGTACCAGGCTAACATCGATGACGGTGCCGAATTGGAGTATGCGTTGTTCGACCAGATGTGGTTGCTGCTCGCAGCCTGCCAGCAGAATAACCCCAATTAACAGGGGTTTAATCAGTCGGCAATCAATTGATCGATACAATTGAACAGATCTGCGCTAATGTTCAAACCAAATTCCTGGTCGAGCTCACGTATACAGGTGGGACTGGTGACGTTGATTTCGGTGATGTAATCACCGATCACGTCGATACCGACAAAAACCAGTCCCTTGTCGCGCAGCGCTGGACCAATTTGCTCGCACAACCAGTGATCGTGGGAATTCAATTT